>JBOGGR010000349.1:0-12382 GCA_050744025.1 Acidimicrobiales bacterium | reverse complement strand
GGGGGGCGCCCGGGCCGTCGGCCGCCGTGACGGCGGCGGTGGCGACCGTGGTCGAGCTGGACCTGGACGCCCTCGTCATCGGGGCCGTCGAGGCCGGGGCCGACGGCCGCCTCGCCCTGACCAGGGCGGCCAACGAGGCGGCGGCCAGGCCCGAGGCCGCCCGGGCGCTCGACCCGGCCAGCTTCGCCGCCCTGGTCGGCCTCGAGGCGGGCGGCGAGCTCAGCGCCACCCAGGCCAAGGCAGTGCTGGCCGAGCTGATCGACCGCGGCGGCGACCCGGCCGGGATCGCCCGGGCCCTGGGCTTCGAGGGCCTGGCGGCCGGCGACCTGGCGAGGGCCGTGGACGAGGCCATCGCCGCCCACCCCGGCGAGTGGGCCCGCTACCTGGCCGGCGAGGACAAGGTGTCAGGGGTCTTCGTCGGCGCCGTGATGAAGGCGACGAGGGGCCGGGCGGACGGCAAGGCCGTCACCGCCCTCCTCCGCCAGCGCCGGGGCTGAGCCCCCCTCTGCCGGCGCGTCCCAGGGCGCAAAGGCCCGAACTGTGTCGACGGGGGACCACGGGTGGTCAGTTGGTCGACACAGTTCGCCCGGCGAGCGGAACTGTGTCGACGACGAACCACCGGTGGCCCACGGGCTATCCGGTCGTGGTGGTCGCGGCGCCGGTGGAGCAGTGGGCCAGGTTCGTCGCGTCGATACGCCGCACGGCAGTCGTCAGGTGGGTGCCGAAGGCCCGCAGGTCCCGCTCGGCCAGCCCGAAGTTGGCGGCCGCCACCTCCGTGAGGACGCCCTTGCCGGCGGCGATGGACCTCTGGAACGCCTGGACGACGCCGGAGATCTGGCTGGTGTGGCCCGACGCCGTGCCGGCCCGCTGGAGGCCGGTGACGATCCCCTCCAGCCGCTGGATGTCCCCCGAGACGGTCTTCGGCGCGCTCGTGAGCCCGCTCGGAGCGGACAGGCTCAGGTGCTTCACGTCCGAGAGGGCGGCGCCGACCTGGGCGCAGAGCTGGTCGGCCTCGCTCGCCAGCTGGACGGCGGTGGCGTTGGTGGTCGTGGTGGTGGGAGCGGTCGTGGTCGTGGAGGGCGGGGCGGGAGTGGGCGGCGACGGGCTCCCCGAGCAGGCGGCCGTTCCTATGATCAGCGCGGCACCGACTCCCAGCGCTCCCAGCGGTGCTCTCGTCGCGCGACGCGTGGCGTGGCTCATGGACCCTGTCCTGTCGGCTCGCTCAGCTATCTGCCTGCCCGGCGGGGGCCGGCTCCAAACCCGGGGCGGCGGGTGAGGGCTGCCTGCGGAGGCGGTGGCCGGGCCACCCGGCGGCCTTGCCGAGCAGGGACAGGGTGGCGGGCACGAGGACGGAACGGACGATGAAGGTGTCGATCAGGATGCCGGCGAACATCGCGAGGGCGAGCTGGCGGAACGAGTCGAGGGTGACGAGGGCCAGCATGGCGAAGCTGCAGGCCAGGGTGATGCCGGCGACGGAGATGGCGGAGGCGGCCTCCGAGCCGGCGTTGGCTATGGCGTCTCGCGGGGGCATCCGGCCGGCGGCCTCCCAGATGCGGCCGACGACGAACAGGTTGTAGTCGGAGCCGAACGAGATGAGCAGGACGTCGGCGGCGAACGGGACGTAGAAAGTGAAGCCCTCCCTCCCGAGGACGTCGACGAACACCCACGTCGTGATGCCGAGGGCCGACGCCACCACCAGGGCGCTCGCCGTGACGAGGAACAGCGGAGCCGCGAGGGATCGCAGGAAGAGGGCCAGGATGACGAAGTCGATGGCGAGGGTGTAGAGCCCCACCCGGAGCAGGTCCCCCCTTGCCCCGTTGACGACCTCCGATGACAGCGCCGTCTCCCCGGCGTAGCCCACCTTGGCGCCGGACAGCCCCGAGCGCCGCAGCAGGGACCCCATCTTGGACTCGAGGGCGTCGAGATGCCCGACGGCTGCTGCCCCCGACGGTGGGGAGTCGAGGATCACGAGGTAGCGGGCGGCGTCGCCCGAGCTGGACAGGAAGGCTCCCAGCTCCGCCCGGCTCAGGTTGTCGGCCGGGCCGAGGACTCCTGCCACCCCCGGCTGGTCGCCGATGAGGCTCTGGAGGCGGCCCAGGGCGTGCCTGTCCCGGCCCACGCCGGCCCGGTCCACGAGCACCGCGGTCGGTGCCACGATCCCGGGCGCGAAGCCCTGGGCGGCGGCGTCGGCGGCCCGGGCGGCGGTCGTCCCGGGGGGCAGCACCTGGACCAGGTTGACGCCGATGCTGGCGCCGTGGAGCTGCCACGCCCCGGCCACCAGTGCCGCGATGCCGAGGGCGAGCAGGGGGGCGGCCAGCCAGCGCCGGGCCGTGAGCCTGGCCAGCCGCACGCGAAGGCCCGGCGCCCGGGTGGCCGAGGCCCCTGCCGGCTGCCGGCCGGGGTCGCGGCGGTAGCGGCGGCGGTGGCGGCGCCAGGTGCTGCCGGGCCAGTACGCGAGCGCCCCCAGCAGGGCCAGCGTGGCCGGCACGAAGGTCAGGGCAACCAGCACGCCGATGGCCACGGTGATGGCCAGCCCGGGCCCCAGCTGGGCGAACAGGGGGAGGCGGGCGGCCCCGAGCACCGCCACCCCGGCGGCAACCGTGATGCCGGCCGTGAGGACCAGGGGGACCACGTCGGTGGCCGCCCGCACCATGGCCCGGCGGGGAGGCTCCCCTTCCCCCAGGCGGGTGCGGAAGGCGGACAGGAAGAAGACCGAGTAGTCGGTCATGATCCCGAGCAGCAGCACGACGATGACCGGGTCGAGCTCGCCGGGCACGGTGATGCCGAGGTGGACGGTGGCCAGGGCCAGGGCCCGCTCGGAGACGAAGTACGCGCACCCGGCTGCCACCAGGGTCACGAGCGGCGCCAGGACGGACCGGTAGACGAGCCCCACCACCACCAGCACGAGGAGGATCACGGCCAGCTCGACGGCCGAGAGCGAGTTGGAGATCTGGGTCCCCTGCTCGTCCTGGGCCAGGAACGGGCCAGTGGCGCCGATGAGCCCCGACCCGGGCCCGGAGAGGTAGGCCTTGGAGTAGGCGTGGGTCAGGTCGATCTGGCGGCCCAGGCCCACGGACGGCCGGAAGAACAGGTAGGTGATGGCCGTGGTGCCCCGCTGTCGGGCCGACGGGAACAGCCGGAGGGTGTTCGTGATGGGGATGGCCCCAGCGATGTCGTCGAACCCGTGGAGCTGGTGGAGGTCGAGCTGGACGGCCCGCCTCACGGTGTTGGCCTGGGTGGCGGCCGGCAGCCCGTGGGGGTCGTGCTGGACGATGGCCAGCTCCGCAAGGAGGGGGAACCCGAACTGGTGGAGGGCCTCGACCTGGGCCCGCACCGCCGGCGACTTCGGGGAGAGGATGGCCGAGAAGCCGCTGCGGCTGGACGTCGACTGGAGCGGGGGGAGCACGACGAGGACGAGCACGGTGAGCCCGATCCAGGCAGGCGCCATCAGGTAGCGCAGGAGGACGATGGCCCTGGCGTAGAGGCGGCTCACCGGAGCGTGGGGAGCGGCGTCGGGGACCGGTCGTCTCTCGAGGTAGGCGGGAGCGGCGTCGGGGAAGGGTTGGCCCTCACGGGAGGCGGGAGCGGAGGCGGGCCCGTTCCCGGCGGCCGAAGCCGAGGCGGGCGAGCTCGGCCTCGGCCAGCTCGGTCAGGTCTCCCCGCTCCACGTCCTGCCAGGGCTCGTGGCTGATCTGCTCCAGCTGGTGGTAGGGGAGGTTGTAGAGGGCCCGGTTGGCCAGGTACCGCTGGAGGAGCGGCGGGTGCTCGGCGTGGGCCAGAGCCTGGCGAACCGCCCTCGCCTCCCGGATCCGGCCGATCCGGAACGGCAGGTAGATCCCGAGGACCGGCACCCCCGGGATGATGGCCACGCACACGGCCAACAGGTAGCTGAGCTGGTCGATGCTCTGCCTCGACTGGGCGGCGTTGACCTCTGCGACATGGCCCGTCCGCACGATCTGCTTGGCTATGCCACCTATCGCGTGGCCCACGAAGGGGATGGTGGAGAAGGCCTTCAGCCCATTGCCGGTCTGGCGGAGGGCGCGGCCGGCGTTGCCGAGCGTGGTCGACAGCTGCCCGAGGTGGTGGACGTCGATGCCGACGAGGATGCCGATGGCGACCCAGGCCGCCACCCAGAGCGAGAGCAGGACGTCGAGCAGGAGGACCTGGCGGCGGCTGGCGTTGGCCGCCATGGCGAGGGTCATGGCCGCTCTCCTACCCAATGTGGTGCCCGAAATGTCGTGCCGGGAGGCAGCCGCCTGGCGGCTGGCCCCGGCGGGCCCGGCCCTACACTTTCGGCCGTGGCCTCGCACCGCTTCCCGGCCGACCGGGGGCTCTCGGCCAGGATGGGCCTGACCTTGTTCCTGATCGGGCTCGTCTACGCCGTCTTCATCGCCATCCTGATCGCAGTGGGCGTGTCGGTCGCCGCCGTCGTGGTGATCGCGGTGGTGCTGGGTGCCTGCCAGTACTGGTTCTCGGACAGGATCGCCCTGTACTCAATGGGGGCGAGGGAGGTCTCCCCGGAGCAGGCGCCGGCCCTGCACGGGGTGGTGGACCGCCTCTGCGCCCTGGCCGACATGCGGAAGCCCCGGGTGGCGATCGCCGACACCGACCTGCCGAACGCCTTCGCGACCGGCCGCAACCCCAAGGCGGCCGTCCTCTGCGTCACGACCGGCATCCTCCGGCGCCTGGACGAGCCGGAGCTGGAGGCGGTCCTGGCCCACGAGCTGTCCCACGTGGCCCACCGGGACGTGGCCGTCATGACCCTGGCCGGCTTCCTCGGGGTGGCCGCCGGGCTCATCACCCGGTTCGGGATGTACGCCGGGCTGTTCGGCGGCTTCGACGACGACAACAGCGGCGGCGGGGCCGGCGCCTTCCTGGTCATCGTGGCCGCCTCGGCCCTCGTCTACGGCATCAGCTTCGTGCTCACCCGGACCCTGTCCCGCTACCGCGAGCTGTCGGCCGACCGGTCGGGGGCCATCCTGACCGGCCGCCCGTCGACGCTGGCCTCGGCCCTGGTCAAGGTGACCGGGACGCTCTCCCGCATCCCGACCAGGGACCTGCGGACGGCGGAGCCCTTCAACGCCTTCTTCTTCGCCCCCGCCCTCACCAACGGGACCAGCCTGTCGACCCTCTTCTCGACCCACCCCAGCCTGGAGCGCCGGCTGGACCAGCTGGCGAAGCTGGAGGCCGAGCTCGGCCACGTCGGGTAGCGGGAGCGGCAGGCAGGCGGACCGTGAAGTTCCTCGACGCCATCCTCGGGCGCACCCCAGAGGTCAAGGCGAACCTCGACGCCCTCTTCGCCCTGCCGTCGGCGGCCGTCACCGTGCGGGCCGCCACCGGCCTGGCTCCGAGCGGCCAGGCGGCCGTGTGCTACAAGCCGGCCACGGGGCGGTCGTTCGCCGCCACCCAGGAGGAGATGGAGGAGGTGCTCCGGGTGGACGCCGGGGAGCAGGCCTCCACCGTGCGGGAGGAGTCCGACAGCTACGGCTACCACTGGGTCATCGTCGAGCAGCCCCTGATCGAGGACCTCGTCACCAGGGCACACATGGTGAACGCCACCCTGGAGGGACGCGGCTTCGGCCCCCAGCTGCTGTGCTCGGTGTTCGGGCTCAGGCCGGCGCCCGAGGGCCCCGGCACGGGGGCGCTGGGCTCGGGGGGCGGTGCGCTGGGCTCGGGGGGCGGTGCGGCGTGGCCGGGGGGCGGTGCGCCGGGGCCGGGCGGCGGTGCGCCGGGGCCGGGCGGCGGTGCCAGCCGGGCCTACCTCGTCTACCTGTACAAGCGGGGCACGTTCTACCCCTTCGCGCCGAGCGGCCACGAGAGGCGGGACAACGAGCTCGAGCTGCGGCTCCGGGGCGTCCTCGAGGGGGAGCTGCCGGTGGAGGAGGACCTCAGCCGCTGGTTCCCGCTCTGGGGACTGCCCCTCTCGTAGCCGGGCCCCAGGGCCTGGGACCGGCGGCCGCCTCGGCTGCCGGAGCTCGATCAGCCCTCGGGAGAGTCGTGACAGACGGCCTCGACGTTGTTGCCGTCGGGGTCGCGGACAAAGGCACCGTAGTAGCCGGGATGGTATTCGGGCCAGGCCGGAGGGGCGTGCAGCTCCTCCGCGCCGAGATCGAGGGCCTTGGCGTGGAAGGAGCGGACCGTCTCGGGGTCGGCGGCCGCGAACGCTGTGCCGGCGTCTCGGCTGCCCGGAGGCGCGGGCGCGAGTAGCTGGTGCGGGCGTCACCGGCTGGCAGGATGGCTCTGTGTACGACTCCCCCCGATACCCGACCGACCCGGAGGAGGCCGAGCGGTTCGTCGCCGGCCAGCGCCACGGGACGCTGATCGCCGCCCCGGCCGGCGGCCATCCGCAGGTGAGCCTGCTCCCCTTCGTGAAGACCGGTGACTCGATCGAGGTCCACTGCGTCCAGGCCGACCCGACGTTCTCCGCCGTGCGCGCCAATCCCGATGTGACCTTCGTCGTCTCGGACTTCCTGGCTTTCTCGCCCCATCACTGGGTCGACCAGGTAATGGCGTCCCGGGCGACCTTGCACTTCCGGGCCGTCGCCTACGAAGGGGAGGCCACTGTGTCGACCGATCCCAGCGCGGTGGCCGAGACCCTGTCACGGCTGCTGGCAGCGTACGAGCCCGAAGCGTCCTACGCCCCGGTGGTCGACGGGCCCCTCTACGGCGAGAGCCTCCGCCAGCTGGCCGCTGTCCGCATCGCCGTGCGCTCCACACGGGCGAAGTTGAAGCTGGGGCCGTATGGGTCGGACGCGGCCAAGTGGGCGGTCGTGCGGCACCTGAGGGGACGGGCGGGCCCGAACGACGGGCGTGCCGCCGACGTCATTGCTGCCAGCCTCTTGCCCGACGGCGGCCGGGGGGGCGAGCCCGAACAGGTGGATGACCCGCGCAGGGGCAAGCGTGCCTGAGCCGGCGGCCGTGGCCGGGCGTCCAGGGCCTTCCCTGGAGGCGCGGGTGGTGGCGCGGCTGCGCGCGACGTTCGACGCCGGCGTGACGAGGCCGCTCGGGTGGCGCCGGGAGCAGCTTCAGGCGCTCCGGGGACTGCTGGTCGCGGACAAGGCCGAGCTGCTGGCGGCGCTCGCTGCCGACCTCGGCAAGCCGGCGATCGAGGGACTGATGACGGACCTGTCCTTCGTGCGGGCCGAGGTGGACGTCCTCTTGGCCGGCCTGGACGAGTGGTCCAGGCCGGAGCGGGTGAGGGTCCCCCTGGTCCAGCGCCCGGCCCGAGCGCAGGTGGTCCGGGAGCCGCTCGGCGTGGCTCTCGTCATCGCACCGTGGAACTATCCGGTCCACCTGCTCCTCGCCCCAATGGCGGCGGCGCTCGCCGCCGGCAACTGCGTGGCCGGCAAGCCGTCCGAGATCGCCCCTGCCACCGCGGCCGCCCTGGGCCGCCTCGTGCCCCGGCACCTGGACCAGCGGGCCGTCGCCATCGTCGAGGGAGGGGTGCCCGAGGCCCGGTCGCTGCTGGCCGAGCGGTTCGACCACATCTTCTACACGGGCAACGGCCGGGTCGGGCGGGAGGTGATGGAAGCCGCCGCCCGCCACCTGACGCCGGTGACGCTCGAGCTGGGGGGCAAGAGCCCGGCCCTGGTCGACCGCGACGCCGATCTGGCCGTGGCCGCCCGGCGCATCGCCTGGGGGAAGTTCATCAACGCCGGGCAGACCTGCGTGGCGCCCGACTACGTGCTCGTCCACCGAGCCGTGGAGGACCAGCTGGTGGACGGCATAGCCAGGGCCGTCCGCCGGTTCTACGGCGACGACCCCGCGAGCAGCCCCGACTACGCCCGGATCGTCAGCGACCGCCACTTCCGCCGGTTGACCGGGCTCCTCGAGGGCAGCGGCGCCGGGAGCCGGGCGAGCGTCGCCGTGGGGGGTCAGGCCGACCCGGCCACCCGCTACCTGGCCCCGACGGTGCTGCGGGACGTGGGCGCCGGCGACCCGGTGATGGAGGAGGAGGTCTTCGGCCCGATCCTCCCCGTGCTGGCGGTGCAGGACATGGACGAGGCGGCTGCGTTCGTCCGGGCCCGGCCCAAGCCGCTGGCCCTCTACGTGTTCTCGGGGTCGGAGGCCACCGCCCTGAAGGTGGTGGAGGGGACCAGCTCGGGTGGCGTCTGCGTCAACGGTACGGTGCTGCACCTGGCCGTCCACGGGCTGCCGTTCGGCGGGGTGGGGGAGAGCGGCATGGGCGCCTATCACGGCCGTCACGGCTTCGAGACGTTCAGCCATCGCCGGGCGGTGCTGACCAAGCCGACCCGGCCCGACCTCCCCCTCGCCTACCCGCCCTACACCAGGCTCCGGCAGTGGCTGCTGCGCCGAGCGCTGTGAGGGCTCCGGCCGAGGGCGCCGGGGGGTGCGCCGGCGAGCGGCCATGCCGGCCACGATCCGCTCCTGGAGGACGGCAGCCCCCCCGAAGAGCACTTCTCGCCTGTATGTTGGTGGCGGTTGCCGGCATCTGGTGCCCGGGGGGTATCCCTTTTGAGAATCTTTGTTACCGGCGCGTCGGGCTGGATCGGCTCGGCCGTCGTGCCCGAGCTGCTCGGAGCCGGCCACGAGGTGGTCGGCCTGGCCCGCTCCGAGGCGTCGGCGGAGCGGCTGGAGGCGGCCGGCGCGATCGTCCAGCGGGGCGACGTCGACGACCCTGACGGCCTCGCCGAGGCGGCGGCCGACTCGGAAGGGGTCATCCATCTGGCGTTCCAGCACGAGGTGGCCTGGAGCGGCGACTTCGCCGCCGCTGCAGCGGCCGACCGGCGGGCGGTGGAGGCCATGGGCGCGGCCCTGGCCGACTCCGACCGCCCCCTGGTGCTCGCCTCGGGCATGCTCGGGATCACGGCCGGGCGGGTTGCCACCGAGGACGACGGGCTCGTGCCGAGCGCCGAGGTTCGGGGCAGCCCCGCCGGGCGCCGGTCGGCCACTGCCCTGTTCACGCTGTCCCTGGCCGGCACCGGCGTCCGCTCGTCGGTGCTGCGGTTCCCCCCGACGGTCCACGGCGACGGTGACCACGGGTTCGTGGCCACCCTCGTCGGCATCGCCCGTCAGCGAGGCGTAGCGGGATACGTGGGTGACGGCACCAACCGCTGGCCGGCCGTGCACCGTTCCGACGCCGCCCGCCTGGCCCGCCTGGCTGCCGAGGCCGCTCCCGCCGGCTCGGTCCTGCACGCGGTGGGCGACGAGGGCGTCCCCTTTCGCGAGATCGCCGACGCGATGGGCCGTCACCTCGACATCCCGACGGCGTCAGTGGCCGACGCGGACGCCGTCGAGCACTTCGCCCACCTGGGCCGCTTCGTTGCCCTGGACAGCCCCGCCACCGCCGCCGTGACCCGGGAGCTGCTCGCATGGGAGCCGACCGGGCCCAGCCTGCTGGAGGACCTCGAGCAGGACCACTACTACCACCAGGCGTGATCCCGAGCACTCGCACCCTCGGTGCTCGGCGCGGCGCCGAGCTCATCCGCCGGCCCTGCGGCAGTACCTGAAGAGCGCATCCACCTCTACGCGAACGACCTCGCTAGGCTCCGGTGATGGACGGACAGGAGGGGGCCGCCCCCCCGAAGAGGCGCAGCGCCGAGGTGACGGAAGGGTTTGCCCGGGCCCCCCACCGGGCCATGCTCAGGGCCGTCGGCATGACCGACGACGACTGGGGGAGGGCCCAGGTCGGCGTGGCGTCGTCGTGGAACGAGGTGACCCCCTGCAACCTGGTGCTCGGCCGGCTGGCCGGGCGGGCCAAGGACGGGGTGAGGGCGGCCGGGGGCTTCCCGTTCGAGTTCGCGACGATCGCGGTGTCGGACGCCATCGCGATGGGCCACGAGGGGATGCGGGCCTCCCTGGTCAGCCGGGAGGTCATCGCCGACTCGGTGGAGACGATGATGCACGCCGAGCGCTTCGATGCCCTGGTGTGCCTCGCCGGCTGCGACAAGTCCCTGCCGGGCATGCTCATGGCGGCCGCCCGCCTGGACCTGCCGGCTGTGTTCCTCTACGGCGGGACCATCCTCCCTGGGCGGGTGGGCGACCGGGCGATCGACGTGGTGAGCGTGTTCGAGGCGGTCGGGGCGCACGCCAGCGGCGCCCTCAGCGCCGAGGAGCTGTCGCTGATCGAGCACAACGCCTGCCCCACGGCGGGGAGCTGCGCCGGCATGTTCACCGCCAACACCATGGCCTCGGTGGCCGAGGCCATGGGCATGGCCCTGCCCGGGAGCTCGTCGGCTCCGGCTGTCGACAGGCGGCGGGAGGACTTCGCGTACGAGAGCGGCCGGGCGCTGATGGGGTTGGTGGAGGCGGGCGTCCGGGCACGCCGGATCCTCTCGAAGGAGGCGTTCGAGAACGCCATCGCCGTCACGATGGCGGTCGGGGGGTCGACCAACGCCGTGCTCCACCTGCTCGCCATCGCCAGGGAGGCCAGGGTGGAGCTCACCCTCGGCGACTTCGACCGGGTCGGCAGGCGGGTGCCCCACCTGGCCGACATGAAGCCGCACGGGCGCTACCACATGAGCGACCTGGACGCCGCCGGCGGCGTGCCGGTGGTCCTCCGCCTGCTGCTGGAGGCCGGGCTGCTCCACGGCGACTGCCTCACCGTGACCGGGCGGACCATGGGCGAGAACCTGGCCGCCCTCGACCCGCCAGGCCCCGACGGGTCGGTCGTGCATCCCCTGGGCGACCCCGTCCACGCCGACGGCGGCCTGGCCATCCTCTCCGGCTCCCTGGCTCCCAAGGGGGCGGTGGTGAAGGTGGCCGGTCTGGACCAGCTCCGCTTCGAGGGGCGGGCCCGGGTGTTCGACGGCGAGGAGGCGGCCATGGAGGCCATCCTGTCCGGCGGCATCGAGCCGGGCACGGTGGTGGTGATCCGTTACGAGGGGCCGAAGGGAGGCCCGGGGATGCGGGAGATGCTGGCTGCCACCGGGGCCATGAAGGGAGTGGGGCGGGGGAGCGACTGCGCCCTTCTCACGGACGGCAGGTTCTCGGGCGGCACCCACGGCTACTGCATCGGCCACGTGGCGCCCGAGGCGGTGGACGGCGGCCCCATCGCCCTCGTGGCCGACGGCGACCGCGTGGTGATCGACGTTGCCAGCCGGTCCATCGACCTCCTGGTCGACCCGGCCGAGCTGGAGCGCCGGCGCCAGGGATGGAAGCTGCCCCCGCCCCGCTACACGACCGGGGTGCTGGCGAAGTACGCCCGCCTCGTGACCGGCGCGGACCAAGGGGCCGTCACCCAGCCGTAGGGGCCCCGGCCGGCGGCGCCGTGCTGGCGGGCGGTGCTGGGTCGGCCGGCTCAGCCGCGGCTGGCTGCGTCCATCTCGACGAGCGGGCCGGCCGCCCCGTCGCAGGCCGGGCACAGGCCCCGGAAGACGATGTCCACGTCCAGCAGCCGGAACCCGTGGCGCTGGACGGGGGACAGGCCGAGCCCGTCCTCGCCCAGCGGGGTGACGTCCCGGAGCGCCCCGCAGGAGACGCACACGAGGTGGTGGTGGGGGACGGTCGCATTGGGGTCGTAGCGCTTGGGCCCGACCCCGGCCGACACTTCCAGGACCTCGCCCATGGCGACCAGCTCGTTGAGCGTGTTGTAGACCGTGGCGAGGCTGATCTCGGGCAGCCGGGACTGGGCCAGCACGTGGACGGCCTCGGCGCTCAGGTGGACGTGTTCGCCGGCCAGCACCTCGGCCACCACCCGGCGCTGGGCCGTGAGCCTCCAGTCGCGCTGGCGCAGTCGCTCGACGAGCTCGGGGATCGCCCTCTCCTTTCGCCGGCGCATGCCACCGGCGGGCATCGACAGCGTAGCGGCTCTTGGATCGTTCCGAGGTGATACCCGTGCTCAGTCTTGACCGGCTCTAAAGCTGGGACTAGACAAGGAGGAGGTTCGACTCCCACCCCCCGATCAAGAGGAGCTGACGATGAGCGATCAAAGGCGTCCTGTGACGACCACCGACGCAGGGATCCCGGCCCCGAGCGACGAGTTCTCCCTCTCGGCCGGCCCGGACGGCCCGTTGCTGCTCCAGGACCACTACCTGATCCAGAAGATGGCCCAGTTCAACCGGGAGCGGGTGCCCGAGCGGGTCGTGCACGCCAAGGGCAGCGGCGCCTTCGGCTTCCTGGAGATCACCGAGGACGTGAGCCAGTGGTGCAAGGCCGACTTCTTGAAGAAGGGCACCCGCACGCCGATGCTCGCCCGATTCTCTACCGTCGCCGGTGAGCTGGGCTCGGCCGACACCGTACGCGACCCGAGGGGCTTCGCCCTCAAGTTCTACACCCAGGAGGGCAACTACGACCTGGTCGGGAACAACACTCCGATCTTCTTCATCCGGGACCCCTCCAAGTTCTCCGACTTCATCCACTCCCAGAAGCGCCGGCCCGACACCAACATCCGGGACCACAACATGCAGTGGGACTTCTGGAC
>JBOGGR010000348.1:0-4960 GCA_050744025.1 Acidimicrobiales bacterium | reverse complement strand
GCCCGGGGCAGGGGCGGGGCCCGGGGCAGGGGCGGGGCCCGGGGCAGGGGCGGGGCCCGGGGCAGGGGCGTGGGCGCCTGGGCACGACGGGGCGGTCTCCCCGGTGGCCGTGACCGCCGACACGGTGGTGCTCACGATCCGGGCCGGCCAGCTGTCGGTCCTGCTGGTCGAGCGGGCTCACCCCCCCTTCGACGGCAGGTGGGCGCTCCCCGGCGGCTTCGTCGGTCCGAACGAGGACCTGGAGGCGGCCGCCCGCCGGGTCCTGGCGGAGGAGACGGGCCTCCGGGCCTTCCCTGGCTACCTGGAGCAGCTCAGGACCTACGGCGCGCCCCGGCGCGACCCCCGGATGCGGGTCGTCTCGGTGGCTCACCTCGGGCTCATGCCCGACCTCCCGACGCCGAGCGGCGGCCAGGACTCGGCCCCGGCCCGCTTCTGGCCGGTGGCCGACCTCGGGACTCCCGACGGCCCCGACCTCGCCTTCGACCACGCCGACGTCGTGGCGGAGGGGGTCGAGCGGGCCCGGGCCAAGCTGGAGTACACCCCGCTCGCCACCGCCTTCGTGGAGGAGCCGTTCACCCTGGCCGAGCTCCGGCGCATCTACGAGGCGGTGTGGGGAACTCCCGTGCACCCCGCCAACTTCCGGCGCAAGGTGCTGTCCACCGAGGGTTTCGTGATCCCTCTGGGCCAGACGGCCCCGGCCGGGCCCGAAGGAGGCCGGCCGGCCGACCTCTACCGGCCCGGCCCCGCCGGCCTCCTCCACCCGGCCATGCTGCGACCGGCACCCGATCAGGCCGGAGTCGACGGCGAGCCCGAGACCGGCGAGCTGTAGCCGGGTGGTCACCGGGTGGCAGGGGAGGAGCCATGCTCACCGCGGCTCGGATCGACCACTTCCGGACCTTCGGCTTCACCGTCCTCCCCGGCTTCCTCGGCGGGCACCGCAAGGCGCGGTGAAGCTCGCCGCCTACTCGATGCGCTGGACGCTGCCAACGGGGCGCTGGCTCCTGCCCGGGTCCCAGCACCCCGAGCAGACCGCCCGCCTCGCGGCCTACCGCAACGATCACATGCGACCAGGGCCTGGCCGCGACCCGGCTGCCCCGGAGGCGGTCCAGGGCCCGGGCTACGTGGCCGGCACCCGGCCGGGGGACGTGATCGCCTTCGACCTGCAAACCTGGCACGCCAGCTTCGGCGGCCGGGACCGCCTGGCCTGGACGGCCGTCTACCTACGTTGCCCCGAGAGCGAGGCCGAGCGGGACCGCACCCTGCGGTCGATGACCGGACAGCTTCGAGCAGGCGTTCCGAGGCTTCGACCGGGACCGCTACCCGATCTGGCGGGACTGGCTGGCCGGTGCCGGCACCCACCCCCGGCGCGGCGCGGTCATCGCGCGGATGCAGGCCGCTCGGGTGCTCGACCTCGCGGGCGCCGAGGCCGGCTGGTGAACCTCGACCGGCACCCAAGCCGCTAGCTGGGCCGGAGCTGTGCCCGGGTCGCCGCCGCACGGATTCTGCGACACCGTCGAGACACGGCGGCTGCTGCGCTCCCGGCCACCCCGCCGAGCGCTGGACTGGGCCGCCCGCCACCTGGGCGGCCCGGTCGTGTCGGCCAGCGCGCTGCGGGGCGGGATGTCCTCGGCGGTGCACCTGCTCACCGCCGTCGCTCCCGGTGGGCGCCGGGAGGTCGCGGTGCTGCGCCGCTACGTCCGACCCCAGCTCAACGTGGAGGAACCCGACCTGGCCGAGCGCGAAGCCCGAGCGCTGCGGGTCGTCGAGACCGTTCCGGTGCCCACCCCACGACTGGTGGCGGTCGATCCGACCGGCACCGAGGTCGGGGTGCCGGCGCTGCTGATGTCCCGCCTGGCCGGGCGGGTGGATTGGTGGCCGAGGGACCTGGACCGTTGGCTGGGGCGGCTGGCCGAGCTGCTGCCGCCCATCCACGCCGCCCCATTGCCCCCCGCGGGGCTCCTCGGTCCCTACGCCCCGTACAGCCAGGACAGCTACGCCCCGCCCGCCTGGTCCAGCCACCCGCGGGCGTGGGAGCAGGCGGTGGAGATCTCCGCCGGCCCGCCGCCCGACCGTGAGGCGGTGCTGGTCCAGCGCGACTTCCACCCCGGCAACGTCCTGTGGCGGCGAGGGCGGGTGTCGGGGGTGGTCGACTGGCAGGTGGCCTCGGTCGGCCCCGCTGTGGTCGACGTGGGGCACTGCCGGGCCAACCTGCTCCGCTTCGGGCTCGACGCCGCCGCACAGTTCACCCGCCACTGGGAGCACCTGACCGGGGAGAGCTACGACCCTTGGGCCGACGTCGTCACCATCATCGGGTTCCTCGACGACCTGCGCGACGACTGGGGATCCGACCGCCATCTCTTCGAAGAGCTGATCGTCCGGGCGGTCACCGACCTGGGCGGGCGGCCGTGAGTCCACTGGTCCGCAGTGCGTTCCGACTTCTTGGCAATACCGGGTATACTGAACCCGTGGCCAAGGTGATGGTGTCATTGCCCGACGACCTGCTGAGAGCCGTCGACATCGAGGCCGATCGCCGCGGAACGACTCGCAGTGGGCTCCTACGTGAGCTGGCGGAGGAGACGCTGCGCCGACGAAGCGCCCGCCGGGCCGAGCGGATGGCCGAGATCGGTCACAAGGCGGGGCCAGTCGTGGGACATGGCGGAAGCGTCGCCCAGCTCGTCAAGGCGACTCGGCCCGACCGATGAAGCTGTGGTTCCTCGATGCCAGCGTCCTGTTGGCGAGCGAGGACCCCGACGACGAGAACCACCGAGACGCCGGCCGTCTGCTCATGGCGAGCGAGCCACTCGCCACCCTGGACCTCGCCTTCTACGAGGTGACCAACGTCGCTGTGCGTGCGTGGCGGGACATGTCAGCAGCGCATCGTTTGGGTGAGCGGGTGACCGCCATGGCTGACGACGGCGGGCTCGCTCGCGCCGATGCCGGGCTCCTCGCGGACGCGGCGGCGGTTGCCGATGCGCATGGCATCTCGGTGTACGACGCAGCCTACGTTGTGGCCGCTCGCGCAGCAGGCGGGGATCTCGTGAGCTGCGACCGACCCGACCTGGTGTCCCGAGGACTCGCACGCCTCCCCGGCGACGTCCCTGCTGCGGAACTTGGCTCCTGAGCAAGACAGGAGCCTGGCGCGCAACAACCGAACCGAACACCCGAACCCGCGACGCGTGTCGACGCCGCGCGGCCGCGAGGATCGCCTCGCGCCGGCCCCTCGAGGCATCGCTCGAGGGTGGCCCGGCCATCCCCGAGGGGCACAGGGAGAGCGGGCAGGGGCTATCGCACGACGCCGGCGATGACCGTGGCCACGACCTTGTGGACAGCTCCAGCCTCTGGCGGCGTACCCTTCCCGCCGGCGAACAGCAAGTGCCCGGCCCCGATCAGCGTGAGCGCGAGCGTCTCGACGTCGGCGTCCTCCGCGATCCGGCCCAGCTCCCGCTCGGTGCTGAGGTAGGAGGCGATCATGGTCCCCGCCTCCGCCAGTACCGGGACGCCGGTCGGCGTGGCCTGGCGCAGCCGGTCGCGCAGGCCATCCCGGGAGATGACGAGGCCGACGATCCCCACAGCGACCGACTCGAACAGGGCCGCCAGCGCGCCGGTGAGGTTGCCGGCGACCGGTCCCTTGCCGGCGGCGTCGCGCAGGCCGGCCGACTGGTCGCCAATCCGGCCGATGCGGTCCAGGACGAGCTCGGCCAGGAAGGCGTCGAACTCGGCGAAGTGCCGGTGCAGGACGCCCTTGGCGCAGCCTGCCTCGGTGCTGACCGCCCGGCTGGTCAGCCCGCTCGGCCCGTCCCGGAGCAGGACGCGCTCGGCGGCGTCGAACAGCTGGTCGCGCGCGTTGCGGATGGCTACCCCCGTCGGCATCGTGCATCTCCTCTCCCTCGCTCACGTCACCTGATTGACGAGTGGGCGCGCGCCCATTTATAGTGGGCGCATGGTCACTCTACCGCCGGAGCGGGCGCCTCTCTCAGAACGGGCATCGCCGCCCGGCAGCTCCGGGCAGCCGGCTGCAGGGTGCTCGGGGTCGACGTCGACGCGCGGATGGCCGACCTGGCGCGGCAGCGCGGGCTCGAGGTCGAGGTGGCGGCCTTCGAAGCCTAGGACCCCGCCGGGCGGACGTTCGACGCGGTCGTCTCCGGCCAGACCTGGCACTGGGTGGACCCGGTCGCGGGAGCATCCAAGGCGGCCGAGGTGCTACGGCCTGGTGGCCGGCTGGCCGCGTTCTGGAACGTGTTCCAGCCTCCGCCCGACGTGGCAGAAGCCTTCTCCGCTGTCTATCGCCGGGTGCTGCCCCCCGACTCGCCGTTCAACCGCGGGACCGCGTCCGGCTTGGGCGGGTACTCGCTGATCCTCGCCACGGCGGCCGACGGGCTACACCAAGTGGGCGCGCGAGCCAGGGCCGGGACCTCGTCGGCTCCGACGGCCAGGTCGGGGGCCACCCGGCCCTCGCCGAGTCAGGGCGGCACCGGTTCGCGCCGCGGTGACCACCACCGCGCAGCTGGACGAGACTGAGCCGTCGTGGTGGTGGTCCTGGCCTCACACAATACGAGCCGCAGCCCGATCGTCCTTGGGTCGGCTATCGGCCTCGGATGAGGGTGACCGGACTGGAGCGGTCCTAGCTGCTACCAGATCAAGGGCCTCATCGCTATTGGCTCTCGGTCCAGAACGCTAGCGAGACAGGGTCCAAAGCGCTACGCTGACATGGTGCCGGCCACTTCCTACCTTCCTCGTCTCGTTGACGGTCCTCTGGCGGACTTGTTCTCCCAGCTCCCGGCGCTGCTGGTCATCGGCCCCCGGGCTACCGGGAAGACGACCACGGCCCGGCGGCTGGCTCGTAGCGTCGTACGGCTCGATGTTCCGGCCGAAGCGGCTGCATTCCGCTTCGACGCCGACGCCGCGCTTCGGGCCATACCAGAGCCAGTGCTTCTCGACGAATGGCAGGAGGTCCCCGAGT
>JBOGGR010000347.1:0-2843 GCA_050744025.1 Acidimicrobiales bacterium | reverse complement strand
GGCCTTGGCCGGCTCGGCTGCGGCAGCCGGCGGGCCCGCCTCACCGGCCTCGGCCGCCTCGGGCTCCACCTCCTCGCCCAGGTCGGCTGCGGTCACCTGCGGCGGATGGGCCACCACGACGGCCTGGTCGGGATCGGCCTCGGCCTCGACCCCGGCCGGCAGCCGCAGGTCGCCGACCCGCACGGCGTCGCCGATGGAAAGGCCGCTCACGTCGACCTCGATGGCGCCGGGGATGTCCGCCGGCAGGGCCCGGACGGCCAGCGTGAAGGCCTGCTGGTCGACGACGCCGTCGGCCCGGTGCACGCTCTCCGCCTCGCCGACGAGGGTCACGGGCACCTCGGCCCGGACCACCTCGTCCCGGCGCACCACCACGAAGTCCACGTGGGTCAGCGTCCCCCGGACCGGGTGGCGCTGGAGCTCCTTCGCCATGGTCAGGTGGGTGGTGCCGTCCACTTCCAGGGCGAGGAGGGCGTTCGCCCCCGCCGACGACGTCAGCGCCGCCCGCAGCTCCCGGGCGTCCAGGGCGATCGGCACCGGGTCGATGCCGTGGCCGTAGACGACGCCCGGCACCTGGCCGGCGGCCCGCAGGCGGCGGGACGGGCTGGAGCCGACCGGCCGGCCGGTCCGGACGGCGAGGGTGATCTCGGGCATGACAGCGGGCTCCTCGGTGAAGGGCGGGAGGGACGGCCTTCCAGTGTAGGGGCCGCCCGGGCTATGCCTGGTTGTCGCCCCCGAAGATCTCCGAGACCGACGTGTCCGCGAACACGGCGTCGATGGCGTCGGCGATGATCCGTGCCACCGACAGGACCTCCAGCTTGTCGAAGCGCTGGTCGTCGTCGAGGGGCAGGGTGTCGGTGATGACCACCCGGGTGAGGGCCGAGTTCTTGAGCCGGTCGACGGCGGGGCCGGAGAGGACCCCGTGGGTGGCCATGGCCCAGACCTCCGAGGCGCCCCGTTCCAGGAGCAGGTCGGCGGCGGCGCAGATCGTGCTCGCCGTGTCGATGATGTCGTCGATGAGGACGCAGGTCCGCCCGGCCACGTTCCCGATCACCTCGAGGGCCTGGACCTGGCCCGGCTCCCCCTTCGGGCGGCGCTTGTAGACAAAGGCGAGATCCCTCCCGAGGTGCTGGCTGAAGCGCTCGGCCACCTTGATCCGCCCGGCGTCGGGCGCGATGACCACGGGATCCTCCAGGTCGGCGTGGCGGAGGTAGTCGATCAGGACCGGCATGGCCGTCAGGTGGTCGACGGGACCGTCGAAGAAGCCCTGGATCTGGCTCGAGTGGAGGTCGACGCTCACGATGCGGTCGGCCCCGGCGGTGGCCAGCAGGTCGGCCACCAGCTTCGCCGTGATGGGCTCGCGGCCCGAGGCCTTGCGGTCCTGGCGGGAGTAGCCGAAGTAGGGGCACACCGCCGTGATGCGCCGGGCCGACGCCCGCTTGGCGGCGTCGAGCATGATGCACTGCTCCATGATGCTGTCGTTGACCCGCCGGGCGTGGGTCTGGAAGATGAACACGTCGGCGCCGCGGACCGAGCCGCCGAACTGGCAGTGGTCCTCGCTGTTGGGGAACTCCCGGAGGTTGGGGTTGCCGAGGGTCACGCCGAGGTGGCCCGCGATGTCCTCCGCCAGGCGCAGGTGCGATCGTCCGGCGTACAGCTCCAGGCGCTTCTTGGATACCAGCTCCATGTCGGTTCAGCCCCCGTCGTCGACTGTCGTAATCGGGTCAGAGCCAATGGTCAGTGGGCGCCACGGCAGGATCCCCCACGCCGCCCGCCCGGAAGAATGCCCCCGTCACGGTGCCCGGCGCCACCCGGGCCCCGGCGTCCAGCACGGCGAACGGGCCCACCACGGCGCCGGCGCCGATCTCGGCCCGCCGGGCCTCGGTCCTCACCACGGCCGCCCCCTCCCTCACCGTCGTGTCGTGCAGGCGGCACTCCGGGCCCACCTCGGCGCCCGGACCGACGACCGTGACCCCGGTCAGCATGGTCCCGGGGTAGAGCGTGACGTCCGGCGCGAGGGTGACCGACGTGTCGACGTACGTCCGCTCGGGGTCGATCATCGTGACGCCCCGGCGCATCCACCGCTCGTTGGTGCGGTCCCGCAGCTCGGCCTCGGCCGCCGCCAGCTGGGCCCGGTCGTTCACGCCCACGACCTCGCTCGGGTCGTCCACGAGCACCGACACGACCCGGTGGCCGGCGTCGTGGAGGACGGCGATCACGTCGGTCAGGTAGTACTCGCCCTGGGCGTTGGCCGGCGAGAGCCGGCGCAGGGCCGGGGCCAGCAGCTCGTGGCGGAAGCAGTAGATCGAGGTGTTGACCTCGTCGACCCGGCGCTCCTCCAGGCCGGCGTCGGCCTCCTCCACCACCCGGGCCACGCTGCCGTCCTTGGCCCTGACCACCCGCCCGTAGCCGGTCGGGTCGGCCAGGCGGGCGGTGAGGACCGTCGCGGCGGCCCCGGCCGAGCGGTGCGAGCGGACCAGGTGGGCCAGGGTGGCCGGGCGCAGGAGGGGCGTGTCCGCCGGCAGCACCACCGTGTCGCCGCCGTCGCCCCGGTCGAACACGTCCGGGAGCTCGGTGAGAGCCACGGACACGGCGTCGCCTGTCCCTCGCTGGAGGCGCTGCTCCACGAACTCGAGGGCCAGGCCGGGCGGCGCCTGCTCCTGGACGGCCTTGGTGACCCTGTCGCCCCCGTGGCCGACCACGACGACGACCCGTTGCAGCGCGCCGAGGGGCTCGCCAGGGGCCGGAGCCGCGGTGCCCCTGGGCGGCTCTCCCGGAGCCGCTGTGACCAGCTCGGCCAGGGCGTCGAGGACGTGGAGGACCATGGGCCGGCCGCACAGCCGGTG
>JBOGGR010000346.1:0-5588 GCA_050744025.1 Acidimicrobiales bacterium | reverse complement strand
GCCGGCGAGGGCCCTGGCTGCGAGCCGGCCGGCGCCGGCGAGGGCCCTGGCTGCGAGCCGGCCGGCGCCGGCGAGAGGCCGGACGAGGACCGCGAGGGGCCGGGCGATGAGCCTGAGGGGCCGGGCGATGAGCCTGAGGGGCCGGGCGAGGGCCCGCCCGATCTGCGCCGGGCGGCCCCCAGGGGCGGCCAACCAGGCCGGGCCGGCGTCCTCCGCCCCCGCCGGGGCGGCACTCACCAACCCTGCCGGGCCGGCGTCCTCCGCCCCCGCCGGGGCGGCACCCACCAACCCTGCCGGGCCGGCGCCCTCCGCCCCCGCCGGCGCCCTGCGCCGGTCCATGAGGCGGTCCACCCACAGGGCGAGCAGGGCCGCCAGGCCGACGTCCACGTCCATGAGATTCCTGCTCTGGGTCCTCTGCTGGCCGTAGAAGGGGATCTGGTACAGCCAGTGCCCGAGGGGCGTGAACGACCCCATCGCCAGCACCAGGCCGACGGCGATGACCAGGTACCAGATCCACGACCCCCTGTCGACGGGGCGGCGGGCCCGCCGTCCGAAGAGGGCGAACGCCGCGACCACCGGCAGGATCCCCACGTAGCCGTTGAGCTCGGCCAGGTTGTAGGGCCCGCTGTACCCGATCTGGCCCAGGCGGCCGTAGCCACCGAGCAGGTACGGCAGCACCAGCAGGGCGCTGAGGCGGGGCGGGAGGGAGCCCGAGCCGAAGTACGCGTACGACGTGACCGCCCGCTGCGAGTGGCTGGCAAGGGCCAGCCCCGGCAGCCATTGCACCGCACCCACGGCGACCCCCCCGGCCACCCCGAGAGCGGCCAGGAGCAGGACCCGGATTCCACGGCCGGGCTGGTGCCAGGCCATGGCCAGGGCGTAGACGCCGGCCAGCACGCCGAGATCGAGCATCGCCTCTGGCTCCCCGGCCAGGATGACGAGGGCGAAGCAGGCTCCGAGCAGCAGCGTCCAGCCCCAGCCCCGGTCCCGAGGCGAGCGCGGCCGGGCCAGCCGGTGGAGGGCCAGCAGCAGCCACGGCGCGAGGGCCACCGCCTCCACCAGGTCGATGTGACCGAACTGGGACGTCATGAAGCCGGCGAAGCTGAACGACAGGCTCCCGAGGAACGCCGCGGCCACCGACCTACCGGCCGCCCGGAGGAACACGTAGAACCCGATGGCCGTGACGTCGTAGACGAGGATCACTGTGACCACCCAGGCCGAGACGGGGGGGAGGACGGCGAACAGAGCCGTGGCCGGGAACAGCGCCCCGGCATTGAAGCCGGCCAGGAGAGGCACCCCGCTCCACAGGTACGGGTCCCACAGCGGGAGGTGGCCCTCGGCCAGCAGCCGGCCCGACAGGACCCGCAGGGGGTAGCCCAGGACCGGGTTGTCGCCGTTGATGGGCACCGAGCCCATCGAGGTGGGGACGACCATGGCGGCCACGGGGACGGCAGCCAGGACGACGATGGCCGCCACCCCCCACCAGCCCGGCCGGGCCCTCGGCGAGACCGCTCCCGACACCGCACCGGACGCTAGTGCCGACCGGGGAGGTGGAGGTGGGAGGCGGTGTCGCCGGCCGGTAGCCTGAGCGCGGCATGCCGGTCGGGGTGGACAGGGTGGGGATCGTCGGGTCGGGGATCATGGGGTCGGGGATCGCCGAGTGCGCCGCGCTGGCCGGTCACACCATCGTGCTGCGCTCCCGCCAGCAGGCCACCGCCGAGGCCAGCGTCGCCGCGCTGGAGAAGTCCCTGTCCCGGCTGGTGGACAAGGGCAAGCTGGCTCCCGAGGACCGGGACGCCGCCGTCGCCCGGGTCACCGCGACGTCCGACCTCCACGCCCTGGCCGACTGCGACCTCGTGATCGAGTCCATCGTCGAGGATCTCGAGGCCAAGAAGCACCTGTTCACGGAGCTCGACCGCCTGTGCGCCGACCCCACCCTGCTGGTCACCAACACCTCCACCCTGCCCGTCGTCGAGCTGGCCATGGAGACGGGCCGCCCCGACCGGGTGTGCGGCGTCCACTTCTTCAACCCGGCTCCGTCCATGAGCCTGGTCGAGCTGGTCCGCCCCCTGACGGCCAGCGACGAGACCATGGCCTCGGCCCGGGCGTTCGTGGAGGCCTGCGGCAAGACCGTGGTGACGGTCGAGGACCGGGCCGGCTTCGTGGTCAACGCCCTCCTCTTCCCCTATCTCAACAACGCTGCCCGGCTGCTCGAGCTGGGGGTCTCCACGATGGAGGGCATCGACGCCGCCATGAGGGGAGGCTGCGGCTTCCCGATGGGGCCCTTCCAGCTCCTGGACCTGGTGGGCCTGGACACGAGCCTGGCCATCCTGGAGGCCCTCTACGACGAGTACCGGGACCCCAACTACGCCCCTACGCCGCTGCTGCGGCGGATGGTCACGGCCGGGCTCCTCGGCCGCAAGTCCGGGAAGGGCTTCTACGACCACGACCGGGACCGGTGACCGTCGATGGCTGACCGCCCGTGGCTCATGCGGACCTACTCGGGACACTCCAGCGCCCGGACCTCCAACGAGCTGTACCGGACGAACCTGGCCCGGGGCCAGACCGGGCTGTCGATCGCCTTCGACCTGCCCACCCAGATCGGCTACGACCCCGACGCGCCCGAGGCCAGCGGCGAGGTCGGCAAGGTGGGCGTGCCCGTCGCCCACCTCGGCCACATGGCGGAGCTCATGGAGGCCATCCCGCTCGGCGAGATGAACACCTCGATGACCATCAATGCCACCGCGCCATGGCTGCTCGGGCTTTACGTCGCCCACGCGGAGGACCGGGGCATCGACACCTCGCTCCTGGCCGGGACCACGCAGAACGACATCGTGAAGGAGTACCTGTCCCGCGGCACGTTCATCTTCCCCCCCGAGCCCAGCCGGCGCCTGATCGTGGACATGGTCGCCTGGTGCCTGCACAGCCTCCCGCGGTGGAACCCGATCAACGTGTGCTCCTACCACCTGCAGGAGGCAGGGGCGACGCCCGTCCAGGAGCTCGCGTACGCCCTCGCCACCGCCATCGGCGTCCTCGACGCGGTGCAGGCCTCTGGCCAGGTCGGGCCGGAGGACTTCCCCCGCGTCGTGGGACGGATCTCGTTCTTCGTGAACGCCGGCATCCGCTTCGTCGAGGAGACCTGCAAGATGCGGGCGTTCGGCCGCCTGTGGGACCGCATCTGCGCCGAGCGCTACGGAGTGGCCGATCCGGCGCTCCGGCGGTTCCGCTACGGGGTCCAGGTGAACTCGCTGGGCCTCACCGAGAGCCAGCCCGAGAACAACGTCCAGCGCATAGTGCTGGAGGCTCTGGGGGTCACCCTGTCCCGGTCGGCCCGGGCCAGGGCCATCCAGCTCCCGGCGTGGAACGAGGCCCTGGGGCTGCCCCGCCCGTGGGACCAGCAGTGGTCCCTGCGCATACAGCAGGTGCTGGCCTACGAGACCGACCTGCTCGAGCACGACGACCTGTTCGAGGGGTCCCGGGTGGTGGAGGGGCGCACCGCCGAGCTGATGGAGGCGGCCTGGGCCGAGCTGGAAGACGTGCTCGGGATGGGGGGCGCGTTCGCGGCCGTGGACGAGCTCAAGGCCCGCCTGGTGGCCAGCCAGTCGGAGCGCACCCGGGCCGTCGAGTCGGGGGAGCTCGCGGTGGTGGGGGTGAACTGCTTCACAGACGCGGCCCCGTCGGGGCTACTGGCAGAAGGAGCAGCGGACGGGTTCCTCACCGTGGGCCCCGGCGTGGAGAGCTCGCTGGTCGAGGACGTCAGGGCCTGGCGGGCGGAGCGCGACCAGGCGGCCGTGAGCCGCGCCGTCGACGACCTGCGCAGGGCGGCCGGGCCCGGACCAGCATCGTCCGTGCGCGGCGACCAGGCAGCGGAGAAATGGGCCGGTGCCGCCAACATCATGGCGCCCACCATCGCCCTGGCTCATGCCGGGGGCACGACCGGCGAGTGGACTGGCGCGCTGCGGGAGGTGTTCGGCGAGTACCGGGCCCCGACCGGCGTGCGGGGCGGCGCGGGCCGGCGCGGGGCCGAGCTGGCCGAGGTGGTGGCCCGGGCACGGGCCATGACCGCATCGTCTGGGGGGCCGCCCCGGCTGCTGGTCGCCAAGCCCGGCCTGGACGGGCACTCCAACGGGGCCGAGCAGGTGGCGGTGGCAGCTCGGGACGCCGGGTTCGAGGTCGTCTACCAGGGCATCCGCCAGACGCCGGCCCAGATCGCCGCAACGGCGAGGGACGAGGACGTGGACGTGGTCGGCATCTCGATCCTCTCGGGCAGCCATCTCCAGCTCGTGCCCGAGGTGATCCGCCTGATGCGCCAGGCCGGTGTCGACGCCCCGGTCGTGGTGGGGGGGATCGTCCCCCCGGCCGACGCCGACGCGCTGAGGGCGGCGGGTGTGGCGGCCGTGTACACCCCCAAGGACTACGCCCTGGCGCCGATCATGGCTGATCTGGTGGGCCTGGCCGAGCGCTCCCGGGCACGTTCCGCCGACGGTTGTCCACAGGATCGTCCACAGGACTGGGGACAACTGCCCCGGGATGGTGGATAACGCGCACTACCTGTGCCTGCCTGCCCTCCTGACACCACTCCCAGTAACCATAAGCCGCCGCCCTGCTCACGACCCAGCCTGGCCCTGGCCGGCCAGCCGGCTACTGACGCGGCCAGAGCGGGAAGCACCGGTCGGACAGCGATCCGAAGGCGTAGGTCGGGTACCAGCCGTCGACGAGGCTCCGGCAGCGCTCGGACCAGGCCAGGGCGGCCGGCGTGGAGACGCGATGATGGACCTGCAGCACGCCCCCTTCGTAGACCCGGTACTCGACCCAGCTGCCGGGGAAGTCCTTGACGCAGGCAACCTCGACCCACGGGAGCGGGCCGGTGGCGGCGAAGTGGCGGACCCGGTTGCGGTGGGTGTGGCCGGCCGCGTAGCCGATGATGGCCGTGCGGCGGGCCACGACCTCTACCAGGGCCTCCGAGTCCGTGGGGCCGATGCCGAAGTACGTCTCGGCCCGGGTGGCCGAGGACGGGTCCCAGGGGTGGTGGTGGCCGAGCACCAGGACCGGCCGGTCGGCTCTGGCGGCCAGCTCGTCGAGCCAGTCGACCTGGTCGGCGGACAGCCGCCCTCCGGCCTGGCCCGGGACGGCGGTGCCGAGCACGGCCAGGGTGAGGCCCGGCACATGGGCCTCGTGCACAGCCGGGCCGGTGAGCGGCCGCCCTGGGTCGGCCACGTCGTGGTTTCCGAGGACCCAGTGGAGCCGGTCGCCGAAGGCCGGCCCGTAGCAGGCCCGGAAGGCCGCCAGCTCCTCGGGCCGGCCTGCGTCGGTCAGGTCGCCCTTGGCCACCACTGCGTCGGGCTCGACCTCGCTGATCTCGGCCACAGCGGCCGCGCTCATGGTCTGCGGATACGGAGGCTCGCCCGGGCCGACCCGGATCCCGGGGATGCTGGTCTGGCCCTCTACGACCCCGCACACGGTCTCGCCGAAGTGCAGGTCGTTGACGGTGGCCACGGTGGCGAGGCGTGCGCCGGGCGGGCGGGGCAGGGTGCGGACACGGCCCCAGGCTGGGACGGGGGGCCCGGCTGGGACGGGGGGCCCGGCTG
>JBOGGR010000345.1:0-9933 GCA_050744025.1 Acidimicrobiales bacterium | reverse complement strand
GGTCTAGGCTAGGGCCAACTCATATCGATCTACCCCATCGGGTTCGAGGAGTTTCCCGGTTCGCGCTGCACGTCCCCGGTCATGTCAGGCAGGGTCGAGCTAGATCGGAGGTCGGTTGCGCGTGTCGCAGGTGGACAAGTCCCACCAGGGACACAGGTTGGACACACGAGCCTGCGCAACGCCATAAAACGCCAACAAGTGCCGAGAACCAAAACCCCTGTTCAGCGGCCCTGTCTCTGGGCCATCGCAGGTCACCGAACCCCCTCCCAGAGTTCATGCTCTACTACGACATCTAGGGAAAGACCCTTGTCGCGGCTGGGCTTTTCACGTTAGTGTAGCTCGACTCTGCGGGGGGCTGAGGCAAACATCTGTGAGAGCGGGTACTGCTGCATGGGCCCGGCGGGCGCGCCGGCCGACGAGGGCGGGCTACTCGATGATGCGGATGACCTCCGCGGCTGCGGCGACGAACGCTGGATGGTCGACGGTGAGCACGACGACGTCGGTGACGCTCAGCGCGGCGGTGCTCCACAGCCCGACGCTGCCCCAGTCCGGGTTGTAGTAGGACCACCAGCGCACCCCAGCGAACTCATCGGCGTCGAAGAGTTCCCGCGCCCACGCTTGCGTGACGGTTCGGTCGCGGGTGACGACACGCGACGGCCGCAGGCCGAGCTCGGCGAGTCGGTCGGCGTCATCCAGATCGCACACGCCGGCGTCGTCGCCGAGCTCATAGCTGACGAGCGTGCGGACGCTTCCGGGCAGCGACGGGGCGTCGCGTAGCAGCCCGGCGTTCCACCGCGGCGCCCAGCCGAACGCCTCGGCGACGGCACACACCGGTTCGTCGCCGAGGTACAGAGCGTCGTAGACGTCGGGGTTGTCGATACGGCTCGCGCCAGTCGAGGGCGGCACGTACAGTGGGTGACCAGGCTCACCGTCGTCGGCTGTGTCCAGGTACGGCAGCACCCGGTACAGGCTCGTCACGGCTGGCTCAGGCGAACGCCCCCGCGGCGAGCGCATCGATGGCGGGGAGCACCGTAGCCGCCCCACGCAGCTCGAGGACGTCGATCGGGCGGGCGCCGCCCAGGTGCGGGTTAGGGCCAATCAGCCACAGCCCCGCCTGGTCAGGGTGAAGCTCGAGCAGCAGTCGGTCCAAAACGTGGTCGAGGTCTGAAATCCGCTTCCGGCTCTCTGGCGACAGTCGCTCCTGCCCAGAGCGCCACCGGGACGGCTGGCTGCGGTTGACGCCGAGCAGATCGGCAACGACGTTGTTACCTAGCGCCTCGACCACACGGGAGACCGGGCCGTCGGCGGCGTAGCCGGCCTCGGCCCCCGACGAGACCCTGATGGAGACTGGTGCGACGGCACGGCCGCGGCGGGTGGTCGACCGGACCCGGGCGGTGGACTTGCTCTTGGTGGACCGGCCGGATTGCGCCACCTTCCTTGTCGCCTCGCCGGTCCCGACAGAACGTCCTCTGGCGCGTGTGGTGCTTGGCTCGTCGCTGGTGCGGTGCGGCATGGCTAGCTCCTCCGGTGTCACCCAACAGTACCCGTTGCGGAACGAGCGCGCTGTTGGAGGTGTTGATACAGCAGGCTGACCATGCGAGGCTGACAACGGGGACCGTGCTCGATCAAGTGGTTGATGCCCTTTCGAGGGGGCGGGACCGCCCGGCCCGGCCGGCTGTGGGACACGGGAACAGGTGGAGGTCGGGCGCGGGAGCGCTTGTTACCGCCAGGGCCCGTCGGTCACGCCGGCGGCGGCCAGGGCCTCGTGGCGGTCGAGGTAGTCCCGCCACCGGACCACCTTGCCATCGTGGAGGGTGAAGAGGTTGTACGTCTGGCCAACCGTGTCCAGGTCGCCCGGCGTCCCGTTGAACCCCGGCCCGTGCAGGCCGACCACCACCTGGTCCCCGGCGTCGATCACCTCGACGGCGTCGACGGCGAACGTCGCGGCCGCGAAGCGGTGCCGGATGAGCCGCAGCGCCTCTCCTCGTCCGTCGCAGCGCAGTTCGGGGCGCAGGCCCTCCCACACCACGCCCGGCGCGAGCAGCTCCCCGATGCGCTCCGGATCCTGCTCGCGCACGGCGTCGGCGAGCCCGCCCAGGATGATCTCGATGTTGCGTCCCACGATGGCTTCCCTTTCCAGTGCACCCCGCGGGAAGAGCATGCCACCGGCCACGGCCCGGCGGGGCCCGTCCGAGCCGGCTCTCAGCCTCGATCCCCGATGCCGTAGAAGCGGCGTTCTACTACGCGGCGGGCTCGCCTGGTGACCCGCCGGTAGTCCTGGCGCAGATCGGTGGCGGTCGTTCCCAGGCTGTGGGCCAGCCGGCCGAGCTGGTCCGCTGGCACAGGCAGGGCGTCTCGGGGCGCGCCACCCATGAGGGCCCAGCGGTTGCGGACGCGCTCGCAGCACCGGTACGCCTCGACGAGGGCGTCTGTCTCGGCTCGGTCGATGGCACCGGCCCCTCGGAGGGCTTCCACCGCGGCTGTCGTCCCTGGCGAGCGCACCTTGTGCGCAAGCTGGAGCAGCTGGGCCGTCCACTCCACGTCTGCCAGGGCCCCGGGTCCGAGCTTGAGGTGGAACTGTGGGTCCTCGCCCGGGGGCATGCGCTCCCTCTCGACCCTGGCCTTCATGCGCCGGATCTCGCGAAGGTCCTCGTCGGTGAAGGGGCGGTGCCAGACGAACTCCTCGACCAGGTCCATGAACGCCTGGCCGAGGCCGGGGTCACCCGCGACGGGGCGGGCCCTCACGAGGGCCTGGCGCTCCCAGGTCTTCGCCCAGCGCTCGTAGTAGATCCTGTAGCCGCCGAGCGTGCGGGCCAGCCTGCCCTGCTTGCCCTCGGGGCGAAGGTCGGGGTCCACAGCGAAGACCCGATCGGCCGGGGTGGGCCCGTGGAGCAGGCGGAGGAGGCGCTCGGCCGTCTCCTCGCCTCCCTGCTCGTGCGAATCGGAGCCGGCTCCGTCCCCGCCGATCACGACCAGCAGATCCAGGTCGCTCGCATAGGACAGCTCGGCGCCGCCCAGGCGGCCCATGGCGACGATCGCGAGCGGGACGGGCGGGCCGAGAGCGACGACGGCCGCCTCCAGCACGGCTTCGGCCAGCTCGCTGAGCGCAGCCCCCGTCGCCTCGGCGGTGTCCAGGCCGAGCAGGTCGCGGGCTGCGATGCGGAGGAGCTGGGACTGCTTCAGCTGGAACAGCCTGTGGGTTGGGTCGTGGTCTCCCCGCCAGGTCAGGGCCGCCGTTGCTCGCTCGACCATCTCGGACCGGGTGGGACGACCCAGGCTGGCGTCGTCGGAGAGGGTGGCGATGAGCTCGGGCTCGCGCCGCAGCAGGTCGTGGAGGGGGCGGCTGGTCCCGAGCAGCCGGCACAGCCGCCGGGCCGCTTCCGGGGAGTCGCGAAAGGTCGAGACCAGCAGCGCTCGGCGGTGGGACCCGTCGGCCAGGGTCCGCAGCCCGAGGAGACCGAGGTCGGGGTCGGGCTCCTCCGAGAGCCAGCCGAGGACCAGCGCCAGCATCTGGGCCATGAGCCGGGACGACCGGGTGAGGCCCCGCGTCAGCTCGGCGAGGGCCGCCCGGGTCCTGGTGGCGTCCGTGAAGCCGAACGCGCCCAGTCGGTCGGAGACGGCCTCCATGGTCATGGTGGGCGAGACGGGTGCTCCCTCGGCCCCGGGGCGGGTGCCGGGCAGGTCGCCTGGCGGGGTGCCGGGCAGGTCGTCGCTTGGCGGGGTGCCGGGCTGGTGGCCGCCTCGCGGGGCGGCTGGCAGGATGGCGAAGGCTTCGAGCAGCGGCCGGAAGAAGAGCCGCTCGTGCACGCGCCTCGCCTCTCCCTGGTGCCGGCGGAGCCCCTCGTCGAAGTGCCCGAGGGCGGTGGCCCCCGCGTCGTCCCGGTAGCCGAGGACCCTGGCGAGGCGGGTCCGAGCCTCCGGGTCGGTCGGGACGGCGTGGACCTGGCGCTCCTCCACCATCTGGAGCCGGTGCTCGACGGTCCGAAGGAACCGGTAGGACCGCTCCAGCGCGCCGGCGTCGGCTCCCGACACGTACCCGGCCCGGGCCAGCTCGGCGAGCGCCGGAAGGGTTGCCGCCTGGCGGAGATCGGGGTCGGCTCGCCCGTGGACCAGCTGGAGCAGCTGGACCGAGAACTCGACGTCCCGGATGCCGCCCCGGCCGCGCTTGACCTCCCGGTCGGTCAGCCCCCGCTTGGCCAGCTCGGCCTCGGCCCTGGCCTTCATGTCCCTCGCCTCTCGGATCTCGGCTGCCCCGAACCGCCGCCCCCAGACGGCCGCCTCGGCCGCCTCGGCGAAGGCCGCCCCCAGGTCCCGGTCGCCTGCCACGGGCCGGGCCTTCAGCAGGGCCTGGCGCTCCCACGCCTTCCCCCAGCGCTCCCAGTAGGCGCGGTACGAGGCGAGCGAGCGCACGAGGGGCCCGTTGCGCCCCTCGGGCCGCAGCCCCACGTCCACCCGGAAGCAGCGGCCGGCCACCTCGAGGATCGAGCGGCAGAGGGCAGTGGCCGGGCCGACCCCGGCCACGCCGTCCCCGCCGTCGGCAGCCACGAAGAGCAGGTCGATGTCGCTCGCGTAGTTGAGCTCCCTCGCGCCGAGCTTGCCCATGGCGACGACCGCCAGCCCTGGAGGAGGCTCCGCCGGGGCCGGCGCCGGCGCTCGTGACCTGCTGCCGGCACCCGCGCCTGCGGCCGCGGCGAGGTCGAAGGCATGGACCAGCACGGCATCTGCCATGTCGGCGAGCCCCCGGCCCACCTCCTCGAGATGATCCCGCCCTGTCAGGTCCCTGGCCGCGATCCGGAGCAGCTCGAGCTGCTTCCATGCGGCCAGCGCGAAGGGGTCCCCTCCTTCGGCCTGGCGGCGACGGTCCAGGTCGGCGAGGGTGGTGAGCGCATCCCTGTCGGTCCGGCACAGGCGGCCCAGCGAGTGGCTGGCGGCGAGGACTGCGACCAGGGCCGCGGCCAGGGAGGGGTCCTCCTCCAGGCGGCCGGGTAGCCCCGGGTCCTCCTCGGCCATGATGGCGATGGCGTGGGCCACGGCAGCCGGGTCGGCCGAGGCCTCGACCAGGCGGGCGACGGGGGCGGGGAGGGCGGCCGGGGGCACGCCGACAGTCTCGCTCGCCTGCGGCCTCACCATGTGGGCCGGGCCCCGGCCCCCGCGGCGCCTCACCATGTGGCCGAGGGCCGGCCCCCGCGGCGCCTCACCATATGGGCCGAGGGCCGGCCGCCGCGGCGACCTCACCAGGTGGGCCGGGCCCGGCCCCCGGTAGCCTCGGCAGGGTGGCGCGCATCCGCATCGCCGCTTGCCAGCTCAACCCCGTGGTGGGCGACCTGGCCGGCAACGCCGGGCGGATCGTGGCGGCTCTGCGCCGGGCCGACGAGGCGGGATGCGACCTGGCCGTCTTCCCGGAGCTGGCCGTCACGGGGTACCCGCCCGAGGACCTCCTCCTGAAGCCGGGCTTCGTAGCCGACAACCTGGCGGCGCTCGACCGGGTGGCGGCGGCGGCGAAGGGCTGCTCGGCGATCGTGGGATTCGTCGAGGAGGGGCTCGACCTCCACAACGCGGCTGCCGTCTGCGCGAACGGCACGGTGGTGGGCACCCAGCGCAAGCAGCTCCTGCCCAATTACTCCGTATTCGACGAGCAGCGCTACTTCGCCCCCGGAGGGCCCACCCCTCAGCTCTACCTGGTGGCAGGGGTCAGGGTCGGGGTCTCGATCTGCGAGGACGCCTGGAGCCCGACCGGCCCGGTCGCCGAGCAGGCCGCCGGCGGGGCCGAGCTGGTCGTGAACGTCAACGCGTCCCCCTACTCGGCCGGGCGCCTCGAGGAGCGGGAGCGGATGCTCGCCACCCGCGCCGCCGACGCATCGTGCGCCCTCGTGTACGTCAATCAGGTCGGGGGCCAGGACGAGCTCGTCTTCGACGGGGCCTCGATGTTCCTCGACCAGACCGGGCGCGTCGTCGCCTCGGCGCGACAGTTCGTCGAGGACATGCTCGTGGTGGACCTCGAGGTCCAGCCTGCGTTCCGCAAGCGCCTCCTCGACCCCCGCGGCCGCCACCATGCCGCCCCGCTGCCAGCGGTGGCTGTCAGCGCCGCGTCGCGTGCCGAGGGGCCCAGGCTGGTCCCGGGGCGGGCGGCCACCCTCGGCCCCGACGAGGAGGTCTACGAGGCGCTGGTGCTGGGCACCCGGGACTACGTCTCGAAGAACGGCTTCACCGACGCCCTCGTCGGCCTGTCCGGAGGGATCGACTCCTCACTGGTGGCGGCCATCGCCACCGACGCCCTCGGGGCTGATCGCGTCCATGGGGTGGCGCTGCCGTCACGCTATTCGACCGAGGGGTCGCTCTCCGACGCGGCCGCCCTGGCCCGGGGGCTCGGCGTCGATCTCGTGACGGTGCCGATCGAGGGGGCCCATGCCGCCCTGCTCGACATCCTGGCGGCCCCGCTCGGCGGCCCTCCCCACGGCGTCACCGAGGAGAACCTGCAGTCCCGCATCCGGGGCGTGGTGCTGATGGCCCTCTCCAACGCCCGGGGCTGGATCGTGCTGACCACGGGCAACAAGAGCGAGCTGGCCACCGGCTACTCCACGCTGTACGGCGACACGGCCGGGGGGTTCGGGGTCATCAAGGACGTGCCGAAGACCCTCGTGTACCGGCTGTGCCGGGCCCGGAACGCCCGCGCCGGCACCGACCTGATCCCCGCTTCCGTCCTGGCCAAGCCTCCGTCTGCCGAGCTGCGCCCGGACCAGAGGGACGAGGACTCGCTCCCGCCGTACGACGTCCTCGACCCGGTCCTGGCCGCCTATGTCGAGGAGGACCGGACAGCCGCCGACCTCGTGGCCGGCGGCTTCCCGGCAGAGCTGGTGGACCGGGTCACCGGCCTCGTGGACCGGGCCGAGTACAAGCGCCGGCAGGGGCCGCCCGGGGTCAGGGTCTCTCCCAAGGCATTCGGCAAGGACCGGCGGGTCCCGATCACGAACCGGTACCCGTCGTCGACCCGTTGAGCCCGGCGAGCCAGCCCGGCCCGGCGAGCCAGCCCGGCCCGGCGGCCCAACCCGCCCCGGCCCGGCGCCTCTCCGCGGGGCCGCAGCTCGCTGTGGCGGGCGCCGCCGTGCTGTTCGGCACCACGTTCATCGTGGTCCAGGGCGCCCTGTCGGGCGCCGCGCCCATCCCCTTCGTGGCGGTGCGCTTCCTCGTGGCCGCCGCCCTGCTGTGGCCGATCGCCCGGCGCCGGCCCGCCACCCCGGGCGTATGGCTGGCCGGGCTGCTGGCCGGGGTGCCTCTCCTCGCCGGGTACCTCCTCCAGACCATCGGGCTTCGCTACGTCACGACGTCGGTCTCGGCCTTCATCACCTACCTTCTGGTCGTGCTCGTCCCGATCCTGTCGGCGATCGTCTGGCGGCGGCTGCCGAGCCCGGCCGTCTGGGTGGGAGCGGTGCTCGCCGCGATCGGGCTGTTCCTGCTCACCGGCGCCAGGCTGGCGCTCGGCACGGGCGAGGTGCTGACGCTCGGCTGCGCCCTCGGGTTCGCGCTCAACATCGTGGTGCTCGGCAAGGTCGCTCCCCACCACGACGTGTTCCGCCTGACCGCCGTCCAGATGCTGGTGGTCGGAGCCGGTGCGCTCGTCCCCGGGTTCTTCACGGGCGGCTACCACCTGAGCCCGTCCTCGCTCGTGGCGGCCGTCTACACGGCGGTCGTCGCCTCGGCTCTGGCGTTCCTGCTCCAGACGTGGGGGCAGCGCCACCTGAGCCCGTCCCGCACGTCGCTGCTGCTCATGGTCGAGCCGGTGGTGGCTGCGATCGTCGGGGCGGCGACGGGCGCCCCCCTGGGTCTCACGGCCGCCGCTGGCGGGGCGCTCATCCTGCTCGGCATCGCCGTGTCCGAGCGGGGGCCGGGCTGGCAGCCCGGCCACTGGCCGAGGCGGCGATTGGCCGGGCTCGACCGGGCCGGCGAGGGGCGGGGAGGCGGGGAGGCGTGACCCACTCGGGGATCGAGGCGACGGCCCGGCTGCTCGGGCGGTACGCCTGGCTGGAAGGCTGGCTGTTCGAGGCGCTCGGAGCCTGGGCTGGGGCGGCCACGCCCGAGCCGGCCGCCAAGCCCGTCCTGGCCGCCCACGCCCAGCACCACGCGTGGCACGCCCAGCTGTGGCTGGAGCGCCTGCCCCAGCTCCCGGGAGTCCATGCCGACGACCTCGTGACGCCTCCGAGCGTGGAGCTGGCTGCATCCCTGGCCGCCCTGGCTGGGAGCCGGCCGGGGCCGGGAGCGGGCGCAGTGCCGGGAGCGGGCGCAGTGCCGGGAGCCGGGGGCGGCTCGGCGGCCGCGACGGGCACGGTGGAGCGGTTGGCGGCCGTCTACCGGGTGGTGGTCCCCCGCCTGGTGGCGACCTACGCCGATCACCGCCGGCGGACCTCGCCCCTCGTCGACGGGCCGGTGGTGCGAGCCATTGAGCTGGTGCTGGCCGACGAGGTGCGGGACTGGCAGGCCGGAGAGGAGCTGATCCAGTCCCTGCTCCGGACCGGGAAGGACGTGTACCGGGCGGCCGCCTCGCAGAGCCGCCTCGAGGCCGCGTTCGTCTCCATGGGCGGCCTCACCGGCCCCGGCGCACGACAGCCGGCCGGAAGCTCTTGACGGTCTAGGTACGCTTGACGAAGAGGCGGCGCCCTGCTGGCGGCCAGGTCGCCAGGAGGGTACCGCCGCCCCCCACGCCGGGGTGGAGCTGCGAAGAAGGGTGTCATGGCCTTGGCCAAGGAGCGAGTGGAGCGGGACGAGGAGGATCTCGTCCGCCTGTACCTGACCGACATCGGCCAGTACCCCCTGCTGACCAAGGATGACGAGGTCCGCCTGGCTCAGGCCATCGAGGCAGGCTACGCCGGCCAGCGGGAGCTGGAGGCGGCCAGGGCCAAGGAGCTGTCCTCGTCCAGACGGAGGGAGCTGCGCCGGGCGATCCACAACGGCGAGGACGCCCAGCAGACGTTCGTCCAGTCCAACCTGCGCCTGGTCGTTTCCATCGCCAAGAAGTACCAGGCCTCGGGCCTCCCCCTCCTCGACCTCATCCAGGAGGGCAACCTGGGGCTCATGCATGCGGTCGAGAAGTTCGACTGGCGCAAGGGCTTCAAGTTCTCGACCTACGCCACCTGGTGGATACGCCAGGCCATCACGAGGGGCATCGCCAACACCGGCCGGACCATCCGCCTGCCCGTGCACGCCGGGGACACGCTGGCCCGTGTCCAGAAGGCCCAGGCCCGGCTCGAGCTCAAGCTGGGCCGCCCCGCCACGCTGGCCGAGCTCGGGGCCGAGGTGGAGATGCCCGAGGACAAGCTCATCGAGGCGCTGCGATTCCGGGCCGAGCCGCTCTCGCTGTCCGAGCCGCTGCGCGAGGACGGGGACGCCGAGCTCGGCGACGTCGTGGAGGACCGCTCCGCCGAGTCCCCCTTCGAGATGGCCGCGACCTCGCTACTGCCGGTCGAGATCGCCCGGCTCCTCGCTCCGCTGGACGAGCGGGAGCGGGAGATCCTGCGCCTGCGCTTCGGCCTGGACCGGGGCGAGCCCCGGACGCTGGAGGAGGTGGGTGAGCACTTCAACCTTACCCGGGAGCGCATCCGTCAGATCGAGGCCCGGGCTATGTCCAAGCTCCGCCATCCGTCCAGCGACACCGGCGCCCGCGACCTTCTGACCGTCTGACCGCCGGCCGGGGCCGAGGTGATAGCACTTTTTGTTGCAGCACGACCAAAACTGCTATCACCTCGGAGCTGGGGGAGCGCGGAGCTGAGGGAGCGGGGCGGGCGAGCGGAGGTGGACGGGAATCGAACCCGCCGGACGGGGATCACCCGTCCCACCCGCTTTGAAGGCGGGGGGGCCCACCAGGTGCCCGGACACCTCCGGGCCCGACGCTAGCCGCCCGCCAGCGCCGCCAGCCGCCAGCCACCCGCCGCCCGCCCCGGC
>JBOGGR010000344.1:0-19232 GCA_050744025.1 Acidimicrobiales bacterium | reverse complement strand
GGATCCCCCAACCCCCTCCACCTGGACCATCAGGCCGGGCGACAACCTGTGGGCTGTCGCCGCCGCCACCCTGGAGCGGGCCTGGCAGGAGCCCCCCACCGACGCCGACGTCGACAGCTACTGGCTGGTGCTGATCGCCGTCAACCGGGACCGCCTGGCCCACCCGGACCTCCCGGACCTCGTGTTCCCGGGCCAGGTGTTCGTCCTGCCCCATGTACACGCACGGCCTGCCCTCGACGACGCCCGGCCGGAGTGAGCACGGCGCTCGGCTCGTCATCGACCCAATTTTTCCCGTAACCTGGTGGGAACCGTACGAGATGCCCGAGCAAATAGGGGGAACGATGGCCGAAGCTCCACGTGACCGCACCATCGAGGCGCTTTTCGACGAGACCCGGACGTTCCCGCCGCCGCCCGACTTCGCGGCCGGCGCCCTCGTCGGCTCCGACGACGTCTACCGGGAGGCGGAGGCCGACTTCGAGGGGTTCTGGGCCAAGGAGGCCGGGCGCCTGCAATGGCGCAAGCCCTGGGACCAGGTCCTCGACTGGTCCGGGGCCCCGTCCGCCAAGTGGTTCGTGGGCGGCCGGCTCAACGTCACAGAGTCCTGCCTGGACCGTCACCTCGCGGCCAACGGGGACAAGGTCGCCTACTACTTCGAGGGCGAGGAGGGGGACACCCGGACCATCACCTACAGGGAGCTGTGCGCCGAGGTCTGCAAGCTGGCCAACGGCCTCAAGTCCCTCGGCGTGAAGAAGGGCGACCGGGTCGCCATCTACATTGGCATGGTGCCCGAGCTGGCCGTCTCCCTCCTGGCCTGCGCCCGCCTCGGGGCCCCGCACAACGTCGTCTTCGGCGGCTTCTCGGCCGACTCGCTCAAGGGCCGGATCAACGACTGCGAGGCCAAGGTCCTCATCACCTGCGACGGGGGCCGGCGCAACGGCTCCATCGTGCGGCTCAAGGACATCGCCGACCAGGCCCTGGCCGAGACGCCCTCCATCGAGTCGGTCGTCGTCCTCCGGCGGACCGGGCACGACGTCGCCATGGTGGACGGGCGGGACCGCTGGTACCACGAGCTGGTCGCCGGCCAGTCCACGGAGTGCCCGGCCGAGGAGATGGATGCCGAGGACATCCTCTACCTGCTGTACAGCTCGGGCACCACCGGCGCTCCGAAGGGCGTGGTCCACACATGCGGCGGCTACCTGACGGGGGTGTCGGCCACCCACCGCCTGGTCTTCGACGTCCACCCCGAGACCGACGTCTACTGGTGCGGGGCCGACATCGGCTGGGTCACCGGGCACAGCTACATCGTCTACGGGCCGCTCGCCAACGGGGTGACCAGCGTGCTGTTCGAGGGGGTGCCGCAGTACCCGGACAAGGACCGGTTCTGGGACCTGGTCGAGAAGTACAAGGTCACCCAGCTCTACATCGCCCCCACGACCATCCGCACCATGATGAAGTGGGGCACGGAGTACCCGGCCAAGCACGACCTGTCCTCGCTGCGGGTCCTCGGGTCGGTGGGCGAGCCCATCAACCCCGAGGCCTGGATCTGGTACCAGCAGAACATCGGAGGCGGCCGCTGCCCGGTCGTGGACACCTGGTGGCAGACCGAGACCGGCTCGATCCTGATCACCCCCCTGCCCGGGGTCACCACCCTCAAGCCGGGCTCGGCCACGTTCCCCTTCCCCGGGGTGGGGGCCGACGTGGTCGACGAGGCCGGGAACAGCGTGCCCCTCGGCGGCGGCGGGTACCTGGTCCTCACCAGGCCCTGGCCGGCCATGCTCCGCACCCTCTACAAGGACCCGGACCGCTTCCGCGAGACCTACTGGAGCCGGTTCTCGGACCCGGGAGCGGGCAAGTGGGTCTACTTCGCGGGGGACGGGGCCAAGCGGGACGCCGGCGGCTACTACTGGCTGCTCGGCCGGGTCGACGACGTCATGAACGTCTCGGGCCACCGCATCTCCACCCTCGAGGTGGAGTCCGCCTTCGTCGACCACCCGGTGGTGGCCGAGGCGGCGGTGGTCGGGAGGTCCGACGCCGTCACCGGCCAGGCCATCGCCGCCTTCGTCACCCTGAAGGGCACCCGGGAGGGCGACGAGGCCCTGCTGGCCGAGCTGCGGGACCACGTGGCCAACAAGATCGGCAAGATCGCCCGCCCCGCCTCCATCGTCTTCACCGCAGAGCTTCCCAAGACCCGCTCCGGCAAGATCATGCGCCGCCTCCTTCGCGACGTCTCCGAGCAGCGCAAGCTCGGCGACGTCACGACCCTGGCCAACGCCGATGTCGTGGAGGACATCGCCGAGCGAGCCAGGGCTCGGCGCTCGGCCGAGGACTGACCCCGGGGTGGGGCCGGGGCCCGTGCCCAGACCTCCCCCTCCGCCAGCACCATCTACAGCAACCCCAACAAAGCGCAGCACCCGCGGTCCAGAGCACGCCGACCCACAAGGAGGAGCATGTCTCAGACGTTTCCGGCCGAGGACGGGCGCATCACCAAGGTGGCATTGGTGGAGGCGCCCGCCCCCCATCCCTTCATCACCAACCCGGTCCCCGTCGGGGTGGGGGGGTTCGCCCTCACCACCTTCACGCTGGGGCTGATGACCACAGGCATCTTCCCCGCCGACGAGACGCTGCTGGTGATACCCCTGGCCGGCTTCTACGGGGGCCTGGTCCAGATGATCGCCGGCTTCTTCGCCCTGCGGCGGGGGGACCTGTTCCCGGCCGCCTTCATGACCACGTACGGCGCATTCTGGTGGACCTACGACGTCCTCATCCTCTTCGTGGTCCCAGGCATCGCCAAGGCGGGAGGAGCTGCAGGAGCGCACGACGCTGGCCAGGCGGTGACCATCTACCTGATCGTGTGGACGGTCATCACCGCCATCTTCACGGTGGCCACGCTCGGGACCAACTGGGCGGTGTTCCTCACCTTCGTCGAGTTCTCGGCCACCCTCATCGTGGCCGACATAGGCGGCTGGACCGGCATCTCGGCCGCCTCCGGGCTCGGCACCGGAGTGGGAGAGATGGTCCTGGCCGCCATGGCCTGGTACATCATCGGGGCGGAGATAGTGAACGAGACGGTGAAGAGGCCGGTCTTCCCACTGTTCCCGTTCAAGAAGCCGTTCTTCACCCCGATCGCCGCACCCGTGCACTACCCCGAGCACGTCGGGCAGCCCTAGCTGGTCGCACGGGGCCAACCATCATGGGCGGGCCGCCCCGGTCGCAGCCAGCGACCGGGCCGGCCCGGGCCCGAGAGGAGGCAGCATGGACGTCGTCAGCCCCGTGGTGAAGCGATGGCTAGAGGACGCCGAGGCCGACGCCGAGGGGTTCTGGGCCCGGGCGGCCGAAGAGCTCCCGTGGTTCCGCCGCTGGGACCGGGTGCTCGAGGTGGAGCCCCCCACGTTCCGGTGGTACTGCGGGGGCCTCACCAACCTGAGCTACAACGCGGTCGACCGCCACGTGGCAGCCGGCCGTGGCGGTCACGCCGCCCTGGTAGCCGAGGACGAGCTCGGGGGCCGCCGCGTGCTCACCTACGCCCAGCTCCTGGCCGAGGTCAAGCGGGTGGCAGGCGCCCTGCGGGCCATCGGGGTGGAGCGGGGGGACCGGGTCGCCATCTACATGCCGACGGTGCCCGAGGCCATCTGCGCCATGCTGGCGGTCACCCGGATCGGGGCCATCCACATCGTCGTGTTCGCCGGGTTCGGCAGCGGCGCCCTGTCCGAGCGGATCCGGCTCTCGGGGGCCAAGGTCCTGCTGGCCGCCGACCTCACCCTGCGCAAGGGCAACCGGGTGCCCCTCACCGCCATCGTGGCCGACGCGCTCGCCGACCCCGGGTCCCCGGTCGAGCAGGTGGTGCTGCTCTCCCGGGGCGAGGAGCCCCTCTCGTGGGAGAGGGGGACGGTGCGCTCCTGGGAGGAGTTCCTGGCCGGCGGGGAGGGCCACCCCACCCACCACGAGGTCATGGAGGCCAACGACCCCGCCTACATCCTGGCCACGTCGGGGACCACGGCGAAGCCCAAGCTGGCGGTCCACACCCACGGCGGCTACCAGGTGGGGATCCACAGCACCGGGAAGTGGTGCTTCGGCCTGCGCCCCGGCGACGTGTGGTGGTCGACCTCGGACATCGGCTGGGTCGTCGGCCACAGCTACATCGTGTACGCCCCACTCCTGGCCGGCTGCACCACGATCGCCTACGAGGGGGCCCTCGACCACCCCGGCCCCGAGCACTTCTACCGCCTCGTCGAGGACAACGGGGTCACGGGCATCTTCACGGCGCCGACAGCCGTGCGCATGCTCATGCGCTACGGCACCGGCCCGGCCGCCGCCTCCGACCTCAGCTCCCTCGAGCGGGTCATGTGCGCCGGGGAGGTCCTGAACGCCCCGGCCTGGGAGTGGCTCCAGCGGGAGGTCCTCCACGACCGGGTTCCCGTCATCGACCACATGTGGCAGACCGAGACGGGCGGCCCCGTGTTCGGCAACCCTTACGGCATCGGCCTGCTCCCCATCAAGCCGGGCTCGGCCGGCATCGCGCTGCCGGGGTTCGCCGCCGAGGTCCGCAACCTGGACGGGACCCCCTGCGGCCCGGGCGAGAAGGGCATAGTCGTCCTGACACGGCTGTTCCCGAGCCTGACCCCGACCATCTGGGGGGACCCCGACCGCTACGCCCGGGACTACTGGGGCCAGATGGAGGGGGCGTACTTCACAGGTGACGCCGCCCTGGTGGACGAGGACGGCTACTTCTGGTTCTCCGGGCGAGCGGACGAGATCATCAAGATCGCCGGCCACCGCATCGGGACCATCGAGGTGGAGACGGCCTTCCTGCGCCACCCGGCCGTCGCCGAGGCCGGCGTGACCGGGCGCCCGGACGAGGTGCGAGGCGAGGTGATCTCCGCGTTCGTCGTCCTTCGGGCCGGCCACGCCGACAGCCCGGGCCTGGGGAAGGAGCTGACCGACACCGTGCGCCGGGAGCTGGGCCCGGTGGCCGTGATCGGGGAGGTCAACGTCGTCGACGCCCTGCCCAAGACCCGCAGCGGCAAGATCATGCGCCGCGTCCTCAAGGCCATCACCTTGGACAAGGACCCGGGCGACGTCTCCACCATCGAGGACGAGGGCTCGGTCGAGGAGGCTCGGGAGGCCTGGCAGCGGATGAAGGCAGGCCTCGGCGAGGGCTGACCTCAGCCTGGCCGGGGGCTCGCCCCTCGCAGCCGCCGCCTGGACCCGGACCACACCACACCTGGCACCCCACCCTGGGGGCTTGGCGGCAGCTCGAGGCCGAGGTGATAGCAGTTCGCGTCGCAGGACGACCACAACTGCTATCACCTCGACGGGCGCACGAGACGGAACCCCGCGAAGGCTGGCACCGCTGCCCGGGAGAGGCCGTCAGCAGCGCAGCCGGACCGCCACCTCGTTGGCGAGTAGGCGGCCCCGGCGGGTGAGCACGAGGCGGTCGCCGGCCAGGCCCGCCGGCTCCACCAGGCCCTCCAGGTCCGGGTCGGCCCCACCGCCTGGCCCCGCGGGCAGCGCCCATCGCGGCACCCCGTCGCGGGTCCGCAGGGCCAGCTGGAGGCCCTCCAGCACCCGCTCGCCGGGCGCCAGCTGCTCCTCGGCTGCCACCGGTGGGCGGTCCCCCACCACCGCGGCGACGTAGCGCTCTGGCGTCCGCACGTTCCACCACCGCCGGCCGTCTCGGTGCGAGTGGGCGGAGCACCCGATGCCCCGGTAGTCGCCCTGGGCCCAGTAGAGCTGGTTGTGCCGGCACTCGTGACCGGGGACGGCCCAGTTCGAGAGCTCGTACCAGGCCAGGCCGGCGGCCGAGAGCACCTCGTCGGCAACCTCGTAGCGGGCCGCCTGGACGTCGTCGTCGGGGTGGCGGCCGGGATCGGCAGCGAGCGGCGTGCCCGGCTCGACCGTCAGGGCATACGCGCTCACGTGGGTCGGTCTCGGGTCCAGGGCCAGGATCCCGGCCAGGGTGGCCGCCCAGTCCGAGTCGGACTCCCCCGGCCCTCCGTAGATGAGGTCGACGTTCATCCGCTCGAACCCCGCCCTCCCGGCCACGGCCACTGCCCGGGGCACGTCGTCGGCTGCGTGGGAACGCCCGAGGCCCGTGAGCACACGGGGGACGAGGGACTGGACCCCGAACGAGAGCCGGGTCACCCCGCCCGCACGGTAATCGTCGACCAGGGCTCCGCCCACCGTCTCCGGGTTGCACTCCACCGTCACCTCCGCGTCGAGGCGACGGGGGATGGCGGCGAGGATGGTGAGCAGGGAGCGAGCCGGGAGCAGCGAAGGGGTCCCGCCGCCGAAGAACACGCTCGTGGCCTCGGGCATCCCCCCCGCCACGGCGCGGTCCACCTCGACGACGCAGGCCCGGACGTAGTCCTCCATCAGGTGGTGCCGGTCGGTCCAGGTGGCAAAGGCGCAGTAGTCGCAGCGCGAGGCGCAGAACGGCACGTGAACGTAGACCCCGAAGGGGACGTCGGCCTCGGTGCCTGGCGCGGCGCCGGACGGGCTGGCGCCGGCGGGGGCGGACGGGCTGGCGCCGGCGGCGGTCCTCATGCCGGCCCCACGACGCCGTCCCGGAGAGCGCACAGCACCCATCCGGCGGCAATGGCCGCGGTATCGGCCCGCAGGACGGCCAGCCCGAGCCCGACCCGGGGAAGGCCGAGCCCGAGCTCGCTCTCGTCCCAACCGCCCTCCGGGCCGACCAGGACTACGGGACGCGCCAGGTCCGGGGGGGCCCCGCCGGCCTGGGCCAGGGCCCCTGTCCCGGTGAGAGCCAGCTCCGCCGCCAGCGAGGCCGCCGGCGTCACCGGGGCGACCTCGGGCAGCCAGACCCGGCGGGACTGCATGGCCGCCTCCCGGGCGACCCGCCGCAGCCGTTCCAGGTGGTGAGTCACCCGGTCGGCGTCCCAGCGCACGACCGAGCGCGCCGTGGCCAGCGGGACGATGCGGTCGACGCCGACCTCGGTCAGCTTCTGCACGACCCACTCCGAGCGGGCTCCCTTCACGAGGGCGAACCCGATCGTCACCGGCGGGTCGGGTCGGGGAGCCGCCATCACCGGACCGTCCACCAGGAGGTGGGACCGCTCCCCGGCTGCCACCCGCTCCCCGGCTGCCACCCGCTCCCCGGCTGACGCTGGCCCCGCCCACCGGCACGCCCTCCAGCGGCCAGCCCCGTCCGATGCCGTCACCAGCTCGTCCGGGCGCAGCCGGAGCGTCCTGGCCAGGTGGTGGTGGTCCTCGCCGGACACCTGCGGGGCGTCCAGGTCGGCGACGAAGACGTGGGCGGCCGCCCTGACGGGCACGGCCAAGGGGCCCGGCACCGACCCCCCCGGCACGGCCAAGGGGCCCGGCACCGACCCCCCCGGCGCGGCCGGAGAGCCGGCCGGCCCGAGCCCGGCCAGGCTGCCCGGCCGGCGCCCCCCGCTCAGCGGAAGGCCGAACGGATCTTGTGGAGGAGGCCGCTGTCGGCCGGCGCAACCTCCTCGCCCCGAAGGGCGGCCAGCTGGCGCACCAGGTGCTCCTGCTCGGCGGTGAGGTCGCCGGGCGTGTCCACCACCACCTCCACGATCAGGTCCCCCCGGCCCCGGGCCCGCACGTGGGGGACGCCCCTGCCCCGCAGCCGGAACGTCCGCCCGCTCTGCGTGCCCGGCGGCACGGTCAGCTCCTCCTCCCCGTCAAGGGTGGCCAGCGCCAGCTCGGCTCCGAGGGCGGCCTGGGTGAACGGCAGGTGCAGGAGGTGGACCAGGTCGTAGCCCTGACGACGGAACTGCGGATGCGGCACCACGGCGAGGTGGACGTACAGGTCCCCGGCCGCTCCGCCCCTCGGGCCGGCCGGTCCCCGGCCGGGAAGGCGCAGGGTGGAGCCGTCGTCGACCCCGGCGGGGATGTCGACGGTCCAGGTCCGCTCCTCGGTGCGCCGGCCGTCGCCGCGGCACTCGGGGCAGGGCGACGAGACCACCTGGCCGAGGCCCCGGCAGCGCCCGCACGGGCTGGCCGTCACCATCTGGCCAAGGATGGACTGGCGGACCCGGCGGACCTCGCCCGCCCCCTGGCAGGCCGGGCACACGGTGGGCGACGTGCCGGGACGGGCGCCGCTGCCGACGCAGGTCTCGCAGGTGACCGGCAGCCGGGCGCTCACCTCCCGCTCCCCGCCGAACACGGCCTCCTCGAACGACACCTCGAGGCGCAGCTCGGCGTCTCCGCCCGAGGCCGGCGCCGGCCGGCCCGGGGCTCCGCTCCCGCCGAACGGGCTCGCCCCCCCGCCGAAGAACGCCCCCAGCAGGTCGCCGAGCCCCCCGGCGCCGAACAGGTCGCTCGGGTCGGCGCCGCCCGGCCCGCCCCAGCCCCGGCCGGCCGCCCCGGACCCCCGCACCGCCTCGGGCCCGAACATGTCGTAGCGCCGCCGGCGCTGCGGATCCCGGAGCGTCTCGTAGGCGAGCGTCACCGCCTTGAACCGCTCCTCGGCGGCCGGGTCGCCCCCGTTGGCGTCGGGGTGCAGCTCCCGGGCCCGCTGGCGGTACGCCCGCTTGATCTCCTCGTCGCTGGCGCTGCGGTCGATGCCGAGCAGCGCGTAGTAGTCGGTGGGCACGGCCGTCAGCCCTCGCTCAGGTAGCGACCGAGCCGCTCGCCCACCACGGCGACCGCGGCGAGAGCCTGGGGGTAGTTCATCCGCGTCGGCCCGAGGACCCCGACGGAGCCCCCCTCCTCGCCCTCCACCTGGTAGCGGGCCACCACCAGGGCGCAGTCGGCCAGCGGGGCCACCCCGTGCTCGCTCCCGATCGCCACCGACAGGCCCCTGTCGATCACGTCCCGCAGCAGCGTGATCACCACGTACTGCTGCTCCAGGATCCCGAGCACCGAGCGCACCGTCTCCACGGCGTCGAACGCGTTGGCCATACGCGACGCACCACCCACGTAGAGCTGGTCCGCTTCCTCCTCCCCGACGCGGCCAACGGCGTCGACGGCAGCCGCCACGACAGCGTCGGTGGCGGCGTCCCCGGTCGCCGGCACCGGGGCGCGCACCGGGGCGCGCTCCCCCATCGTGCGTCCCACGAGGTGGCCCATGAGGTGGGCGCTGGCCGCCGCCAGCCGCTCGTCGCCGACCTCCTCGGCCAGCTCCAGCGTCCGCTTCTCGATCGCCCCGCCGGACAGCACGACCACGACCAGCACCGTCCGCCGGTTCATCCCGACCAGCTGGACGGAGCGAATGGTGGCGACGTCGTGGTGGGGAGCGACCACCACGGCTGCCTGGTCGGTGAGCCGGGACAGCAGCGTCGAGGTGTCGTGGAGCATCTGCTCCAGCTCGCCGTGGGCCCTGGCGAAGAAGTCCCCGACCTGGTGGCGCTGGCCGGGCTTCAGGGTCACGGGCGCGGTGAGCTGGTCCACGAAGAAGCGGTAGCCCTTGTCCGTCGGGATGCGGCCGGCGCTGGTGTGCGGCTGGGTCAGGTAGCCCTCGTGCTCGAGGGCCCCCATCTCGTTGCGCACGGTGGCAGCCGACACCGACACGCCAGGGGCGTCCACGACATGGGTCGACCCGACCGGCTGCGCCGTGTCGATGTACTCCGTCACCACGGCACGGAGGATGGCTGCTTTGCGCTCTTCCAGCTGACCTTCTCCGTGTTTCTCCGTGACTCGGGCGAAGGGGAGGTGCTGGCAGTCGATTCTACCGAGTGCCAGCCGGGGGGCCGGCTTCTTGCCCGGCAGCCGCCCCCTGCCCGGCAGCCGCCCCCTGCCCGGCAGCCGCCCCCGCCCCGGACCCCGCCCCCGGCCGGGGCGGGCCGTAGAAGCGCAGGAGCCGCAGGCGGTACCAGATGGCCAGCGTGTCGAGGAAGATCCGCGCCACGGCAGGCAGCGAGATCGTGGAAGAGAACCGCTCCTCTATGCGCACCGGCGCCTCGAAGAACCGCTCGTGGCCGAGATGGCTGGCCACCACGAACAGCTCGAGGTCGAAGGCGAAGCGCTTCTCCACCATGAGCGGGAGCGCCGCGGCGAGGACCTCCCGGCGGACCAGCTTGATCCCGGTCTGGGTGTCCCGGACGCGCAGGTGGAACAGGGCCCGGATCAGCTGCTGGTAGCCCCACGAGTAGGCCCGGCGAGCCGGCGGGTAGTGGACCTCGGACATCGGATGGCGCTTGGAGCCGAGGATGATGTCGGGCTCGTAGAGCCGCATCAGCGACACGAAGGGCCCCAGCAGCTCGGGCGAGAGGTCGCCGTCGGCGTCGATGAAGCCGAGGTAGCGGCCCCGCCCCTGCGCCAGGCCCACCCGCAGCGCCTGCCCCTTGCCCCAGTTGCGATCCAGCGTCACCCGGCGCAGGTTGCCGCCGGCCAGCGCCTCCAGCACCGCCAGGGCCTCGGCGCTCCCGTCGGTGGAACCGTCGGACACGGCGATGACCTCGAAGCTCACCGCGGCCCGGCCGAGCACCTGCAGCATCCGCTCGACGTTGGCCACCAGCCGGCCGCCCGGGTTGTAGTACGGCACGACCACGCTCACGTCCAGGCTCGGCGCGGCCCGGGCCCACAGCTCCCCCCGGCCGGCGCCGGGCTCGGTCGAGCGGCGCCGGCGGCGGGCTTCCATCACCCGCCCGATCGTACCGTCAGCGGCTGCGCCCGAAGGTCCAGCAGCTCGAAATGGCCGCGGTCGCGCCGGGCCGCCGTGCCCACTCCCGCCGGCCCCGCCGGCCCCGCCCCTGCCCCCTACCCTCCCGTGGCGCAGACCTTGCCGATGGCGTTCCCGTCGGTGGTCAGCTTCTGCACGTTGATGTTGCCGTTGGCCGCCGCCTGGAGATCGCCGATGAACGTGTTGACCGAGCTCTTCAGCTTGGCCGAGCCGGTGGCCACCTCGCTCCGCAGGTCGCTGACGTAGGTCTTGATCTTGCTGGCGAACAGCTGCGGGTTGCCGGCCGCGCTGGCCAGGTTCGACTGGATGTCCGACAGGGTCTTCTGCACCTTCTGGCAGGACGACCCGGCGGCGCTCGTGCCGGTGGCCGCGCTGGTGGAGGTGGGGGCGGCCGTGGTGCCCGTGGTGGAGGCGGTCGTGGTCGGGGCGGTCGTGGTGGTGGTGGCCGGGGCGGCCGTGGTGGTGGTCGACGGCGAGGAGCCGCCGCAGGCGGCCAGCCCCAGGGCGATGGCGGCGGTCAGCGCCGCGCTGCAGGCGATCCTGCGCATGGGTCCCCTTTCGTTGCCCGGTGCGGACACCTCGAATGGTATTCCCCCGGAGGGCCCGGGCCTCACATCGGGAGGAGGGGCGCGGCGGGCGGGAGTGGGCACGGGGGCCTGGGAGCAGCGCGGCTGTTCATCCGCCTACTGCTCGTCCAGGCGGAGGGCCGAGATGAAGGCCTCCTGGGGGACCTCGACCCGGCCTATCGACTTCATGCGCCTCTTGCCCTCCTTCTGGCGCTCCAGCAGCTTGCGCTTGCGGGTGATGTCGCCGCCGTAGCACTTCGCCAGGACGTCCTTGCGCTTCGCCTTCACCGTCTCCCGGGAGATGATGCGGCTGCCGATGGCGGCCTGGATGGGCACGTCGAAGAGCTGGCGGGGGATCAGCTGGCGCAGCTTGGCCGTCATGCGCCGCCCGTAGTCGTCGGCCTTGGAGCGGTGCAGGATCGTGCTGAATGCGTCGACCGGCTGGCCGTTCAGCAGCACGTCGACCTTCACGAGGTCGGAGGCGGCGTAGCCGGCGGGCTCGTAGTCCAGGCTGGCGTAGCCCCGGGTGCGGCTCTTCAGGGCGTCGAAGAAGTCCATCACCACCTCGGCCAGCGGGATGCGGTACACCAGCTCGAGGCGCTCGGGCGACAGGTACTCCATCTTCTTCATCTCCCCCCTTCGGGTCTGGCACAGGTCCATCACGGCGCCCGTGTACTCGGCCGGGGTGAGGATCGTGGCCGACAGCCACGGCTCCTCGATGCGGTCCAAGGTGTTGGGGGCCGGCATGGCGCTCGGGTTGTCGACGACGACGAGCTCGCGGCTCGGGGGGCCGGAGGGGCTCGCCCGGCCGCCCCGGTGGGCGTCGGCCAGGTGGGCGCGGTACTCGACCGACGGCGCGGTGGCGATCAGCGACAGGTCGAACTCCCGCTCCAGGCGCTCGCGCACGATCTCCATGTGCAGGAGCCCGAGGAAGCCGCACCGGAACCCGAAGCCGAGCGCCCCTGATGTCTCGGGCTCGTAGGTGAAGCTGGAGTCGTTGAGCCGCAGGCGCTCCAGGGCCTCCCGCAGGTCGGAGAGCTCGTCCCCGTCCACCGGGTACAGCCCGCAGAACACCATGGGCTTGGGGTCCCGGTACCCCTCCAGCGCCTTCGCAGCGGGGCGCGCCGCCCCCGTGACGGTCTCACCGCTGCGGGCCTCGCCAACGTCCTTGATGCCGGCTATCAGGTAGCCCACCTCGCCCGGCCCGAGGCGGTCGACCGGGGCCAGCGCCGGCGAGCGCACCCCGATCTCCTCCACCTCGTGGGTGGCCCCCGTCTGCATGAACCGCAGCCGGGCCCCGGCGGCGAGCGTGCCGTCCACGACGCGCAGCGCGCTCACCACTCCCCGGTACTGGTCGTACCAGGAGTCGAAGATGAGGGCCCGCAGGGGGGCGTCGGGGTCCCCGGTGGGCGGCGGGATGCGCTCCACCACGGCGTCCAGCAGGTCGGCCACGCCCTCGCCGGTCTTGGCCGAGATGCGCATGATGCGCTCTGCCGGCAGGCCGAGCACCTTCTCGATCTCGGCCGCGTAGCGCTCGGGCTCGGCCGCCGGCAGGTCGATCTTGTTGAGGGCGGCCACGATCTCCAGGTCGTGCTCGAGCGCCTGGTAGCAGTTGGCGAGCGTCTGGGCCTCGATGCCCTGGGAGGCGTCGACGAGGAGGACGACGCCCTCGCAGGCGGCCAGGCTCCGGCTCACCTCGTAGCCGAAGTCGACGTGGCCGGGCGTGTCGATCAGGTGCAGGACGTGGCCGGCCCAGTGGACCCTCACGTTCTGGGCCTTGATCGTGATGCCCCGCTCCCGCTCGATCTCCATGGTGTCGAGGTACTGGGCCCTCATATCCCTCGGGTCCACCGCCCCGGTGAGCTCGAGGATCCTGTCGGACAACGTCGACTTGCCGTGGTCGATGTGGGCGATCACCGACAGGTTGCGGATGCGGGCGGGGGCTGTCACGGTGGCCCCATTGTGGCCGGCGGGGCGCCGGGGCCCGGCCGGGGCGCCGGCGCAGGCGCGGGCGGGGCCCCGGCCCTACGGCGCTCGGGGGACAGTGCTGCTAGCGTGACCGGGTTCGCCTCCCCCGCCCTGCCCCCGCACCCGCCCCCGACCCTGCCCCCGACCCCGACCCCGACCCCGCCCCCGACTGAGGACCCCCACGTGGCCAACATCAAGAGCCAGATCAAGCGCAACCGCCAGAACGAGCGCCGGCGCCTGCGCAACAAGGCCGTCCGCTCCGAGGTGAAGACCCGAATCAAGAACGCCGTCGCGGCCGCCGAGGCCCGAGCGCCCGACAGCTACGAGGCCGTCCGCCTGGCGGTCAAACGGCTGGACAAGGCGGCCGCCAAGGGGATCATCCACGCCAACCAGGCCGCCAACCGCAAGTCGCGGTTGATGCGCCGCCTGGCCCAGATCGAGTCCCGGGCCAGCTGAGCGCCGACCCGGCCGGCGGCTCACGGTCGCCGGGCGACGGCTCTCACCGCCTTCCGGCCGAGCGCCCGGCGCGGGGCCGGGGAGCCAGCCGGCTGAGCCGGGCCACCAGCACCTCGAGGACCACGGGGCCGGGCAGGGCGGTGGCCCCCCTCAGGTCCAGATCCGCCCGGGCCAGGAGCTGGACCGCTCGGGCCACGCCGGCTGAACCGAGCCGGCGGGCCTGGGTCAGCACCTTCCCGGCGGCCCACGCCGACTTGGCCCCGATCACCTCGGCCGCCTCGGCGTCAGAGCCGACGTCCGCACCGTCCAGGCGCAGCATCGCGGCGTAGTGGCGGTTCAGGATGGCGGCCACGGTGAGCGGATGTCGCTGGCCGGCGTCGAGCAGGCGGCACAGGAGGCCGAGAGCAACGTCCGTCCGGCCCCCGTCGATGGCATCGGTGAGCTCCCAGGGCATGACGGCCCCGGCCTCCCCGAGGAACGGCTCCACCTCGGCCGCGCCCAGCCGGGCCCCCTCGCCGTAGGCGGCGCCCAGGGTGTCGAGGAGGCCGGACAGCCGGCCCAGGTCCGAGCCGAGGTGACGGTCGACGAGCGCCGCCGCCGCCCCGTCGAGGCAGACCGGGCCCTCTCCCACCCGCTCGGCCAGCCATGGGGCCCGGCCACGGCCCGAGGGGGCGGACGCGTCCACGACGTGCCCAGTCCGGCGGACGGCCGCCGCCAGCTTGGGCGAGAGCGCTCCCCCGCCCGCCACGAGCACGAGGGATGTGGTGGCGACGGGGTCCCCGAGGTAGGCGACCACGCGGTTGACGTCCTCGGCCCGCAGCCTGCCCGCGTCCCGGACCACCACCACCCGGCGGCTGGCCAGGAAGGGCGGGGTGGCGCAGGCGTCCAGCGCCGGCCCGAGGTCGTCCTCCTCGGGGCCGTGGTCCTCCGCCATCAGGCCCGGGTCCCCGTCGCCCACCAGCTCGCCGACCAGGCGGGCCGCCGCCTCGGCCACCAGCGAGGGGTCGTCCCCCCGCACCAGGTAGGCGGGGGCGACGGGGCCCTCCTCCCCGGGGGCGCTCGCAGGGCCGGCGGGGCCCTCGCCCGCCCGGGCCCGGCCCCCCGCGGCCGTGGTCACGCAGCGTCCATGACGGCCGCCAGGGTGGCGCACACGCGGCGGGCGCCGGCCACGTCGTGGACCCGGACGATCCGGCACCCCCGGGCCACACCGACCGCGACGGCGGCCAGCGACGCCTCCCGTCGCTCCCACACCTCCAGGCCGAGCAGCCGGCCGAGGAAGGTCTTGTTGGAAGCCGACAGCAGGAGCGGGTGGCCGAGACCGGCCAGGCGCCCGGACGCCCTCAGCAGCGCCAGCGACTGCTCCCACGTCTTGCCCAGGTCCAGGCCGGCGTCCACCACGATCCGGTCGGCCGGTATCCCGGCGGCCTCCGCCCACCTCGCCCGTTCCGCCAGGAAGGCGGACACCTCGCCCACCACGTCCCGGTAGGCGGGACCCGGATCCGGGACCCTTGGAGCCAGGCGGATGTGGGTGGCCACCACCGACGCCCCGGCAGCCGCCGCTGCCGGCAGGTAGTCGGGGTCGGCGAACCCGCTGATGTCGTTGCCCAGCACCGCCCCGGCGCCAAAGGCCGGCCTGGCCACTTCCGCCCGCCAGGTGTCCACGGACACCGGCACGTCGAAGCGGGCCACGAGCGCCTCCACTGACGGGACGACCCGGTCCACCTCCTCCCCCACGCTCACCTCCGGGCCGGGGCCGGCCTTCACCCCGCCCACGTCCAGCACGTCGGCCCCTTCGGCCACCAGCTGGGCGGCCCGGCGCAAGAAGGCGTCGAGGTCGAAGTGGGCGCCGCCGTCGAAGAAGGAGTCCGTCGTGCGGTTGAGGATGCCCATCACGAGGGCCCGCGAGCGGAGGTCGTGGCTGCGATCCCCGAGGACGAGTTGCACCCTCCCCTCCGGCTGGCCCCCGGCACTCGCCGGCGCACCCCCGTCCCGCACTAGCGCCTTCCGAAGAGCCAGTAGAAGAGGGAGTTGCCGGGGTTGACGGTAATGAACGCCCGCCAGACGTTCTTCCTTCCTCGGATCCTGTCGGCCGGTCGTTCGCCAAGGTCGCGCCAGGCCAGAGCGCAGGACCCGAGCAGCACAGGGATGATGATCCCGAACAGCAGCTTCCTTCCTCGTCGTGTCATGTCCTAGGACTACCACGTCCGGCCGGCTCCCTGCGGAGCTGGGTGGCTCACCCGTCAACGCCTCGACCTGTGAGTGGGGATCCTGTGGGTGGGGCTCCTGCTGGTGGTCAGGTCAGATCAGAAGAGCCTGGCAGTGAGGGCCCGGCGGTAGCGGAGCGTGCGGGGGTCGTCGGGACCCATCGTCTCCAGGAGGTCGACGACCTCCTGCCTGGCCCCGTCGTCGCCCCTCACCCTCGACAACAGCTCGTCGAGGCGAGACTCCAGGTCCGCGCCGTCCGCCGGCACCCCGGCTCCGTCCCCCTCCCCGGCCGCGAGCCTGGCCGTGGCCGCCACCCGCCTGGTCTCCGCCGACTCTGGCACCCGGGCCAGGAGGGCGAGGGCCTCCTCGCCGCCGCCTCCTCGGCCAACGAGCAGCTCCGCCAGGGCTACCACCGCTCCCGCATGGTCGGGATGGAGGTCCAGCGCCTGACGCAGGCTCGCCTCGTCCCCGGCCTCGACCAGGAGGTCGGCCTCGCTGAGTGCCGGCGCCAGGCGACCCACGAACTCCGCCACCGCCGGCTCGGGCAGCGCCCCGATGAAGCTGTCGACCACCTGACCCTGGCTGATGGCGTAGACGGCAGGGATCGACTGGACCCGGAAGGCGGCCGCTACCTGCGGGCTCTCGTCCACGTTGACCTTGGCCAGCTCCACCTCCCCGCCGGTCGCCTCGACCACCCTCTCCAAGATGGGCCCGAGCGTCCGGCACGGCCCGCACCAGGGCGCCCAGAGGTCGACCACGACGGGGACGTGGTCGGAGCGCTCGATGACGTCAGCCTGGAAGCTGGCGTCGGTCACTTCCTTCATCGGCTCGACCCTACCCGTCGCCCCCACCCTTCGCCCCCACCCGGGCGGCCCGGGCGGCCCCACTATCGTGCCGTCTGGTGGAGGGGATCGACGAGCGGAGCATCAGCGCCTGGTTCGCTGCCAACATCGTCGGCGCCGAGCCTCCGCTCTCCTTCGAGCTGATAGCCGGCGGTCGGTCCAATCTCACCTACCGGGTGGGCGACGCCGCCGGGCACGACTACGTGCTCAGGCGGCCGCCGACGTCCCACGTGCTCCCTACCGCCCACGACATGGGTCGCGAGCACCGGGTCATCGCCGCCCTCGCCCCGACCCCGGTCCCCGTGCCACCGGCCCTGGGGCTGTGCGCCGACGACGCCGTCACCGGGGCCCCGTTCTACGTCATGGGCTACGTGGACGGCCACGTCCTGCGGGACGCCCCCGCCGCGGCCAAGGTGCTGGACGAGGCAGCGAGGCGGGTGGCCGGTCACTGCATGGTGGACGTCCTGGCCGAGATCCATGCCGTGGACGTGGACGCCGTGGGGCTGTCAGGCCTGGGCCGGCGCGACGGGTACATCGAGCGCCAGCTGAAGCGCTGGTACGGACAGTTCGTGCAGTCACGGGGCGGCTGGGGAACCCCCGTCCCGATGGTGGACGAGGTCCACGACTTGCTGGCGGCCCGCATCCCCCCCCAGCGCCGGGCCACGATCGTCCACGGCGACTACCGGCTCGACAACGCCATGCTCGGGCCCGACGGGCAGGTGGTGGCCGTCCTCGATTGGGAGATCTGCACCCTGGGTGACCCGCTGGCCGATGTAGGGCTCCTCTACGTCTACTGGACCGACGTGGACGACCCCGACCCCGTCCTGGGGGTGGCCCCCACCGCCGTCGCCGGCTTCCCGAGCCGGGCCGAGATGATGGCCCGCTACACGGCGCGGTCGGGCCGGGACCTGTCCGACCTCGGCTTCTACATCGCCTTCGGATACTGGAAGCTGGCCTGCATCCTGGAAGGGGTCTACTCCCGGTACGTCGGGGGCGCCATGGGGGGCGACAGGAGCGGCGTGGAGGGCTTCGCCCCCCAGGTCGGCCGGCTGGCAGCGGCGGCCAGGGCCGCGGCACGGAGCCTCTGAGGCCCACGCTGCCGATGGCCCTCTACCGCCTCCACCGCCACCCACCCTTCGATCGCCCCGTGCTGGTGATCGCCATGGAGGGCTGGGTCGACGCAGGGTTGGGCGCGGCGGCGGCCACCGCCCACCTGCTGGGCGCCGTGAAGGGCGACGTGGTGGCCACCTTCGACGCCGACGAGCTGCTCGACCATCGGGCCAGACGGCCCGTGGCCCACCTGGTGGACGGGATCAACACCGGGCTCACGTGGCCCACCACAGAGGTCCAGGCCGGCCGGGACCGGGCGGGCCACGACGTGGCCCTCCTGGTCGGCCCGGAGCCCGACATGCGCTGGCACGCGTTCATCGACGCCGTGGTCGAGCTGGCCACCGGACTCGGGGTCCGCCTGGCCGTCGGGCTCGGGGCCTTCCCGGCGGCGGCCCCCCACACGAGACCGGTGCGTCTCGCGGCTAGCGCCACGGACCCCGACCTGGCGGCCCGGGTCGGCGTCATCGCCGGCTCCCTCGACGTCCCGGCCGGGATCGAGTCGGCGCTGGAGGTGAGCCTGGGCCAGGCCGGGATCCCGGCGGTCGGCCTCTGGGCCAGGGTCCCCCACTACGTGGCCGCCATGCCGTATCCGGCCGCCAGCGCCGCCCTGGTCGACGGCCTCGCAGCCGTCGCCGACCTGGTCCTGGACTCGGCCACCCTGCACCGCGCTGCCGACCTGGCCCGCCAGCGGGTCGACGAGCTCATCGCCGAGAGCGAGGAGCACCGGGAGATGGTGCGCCAGCTCGAGTCCCGGATCGACACGGCCGAGGGCAACCCATTGGACCTCGGCCAGGTCCCCTCCGGGGACGAGATCGCCGCCGAGCTCGAGCGCTACCTGCGAGGCGAGCAGGGCGAGCACTGAGGGGCCCGAGAGCTTCAGGGCCGGCGGGGCAGGGCACGAGGGCCGGCGGGGCAGGCGGCTACGCCGGCTCGAGCTCCGCCCCCAGGTACCGCTGGCGGCACACAGAGCGCTGGAGCTTCCCGGAGGAGGTCTTGGGGAGGCTGCCCGGCCCCACGAGCACGATGTCCTGCACGGGGAGGCCCACGGCCTGCCGGACCCGCTCGGCCACCGCCCGCCGCAGGGCGGAGGGGTCCTTCTCCCTCGTCTCGGCCACAACGACGACGCCCTCCCTGGTCCGGCGGCCCTCGACGCCGAAGGCGATGACGTTGCCGGTCCTCACCCCGGGGACGGCTCCCACGGCGCGCTCCACGTCCTCGGGATAGACGTTGCGCCCGCCCACGATGATCACGTCCTTGGACCGCCCGCACACGACCAGCTCGCCCCCGGCCAGGTAGGCGAGGTCGCCGGTGCGCAGCCAGCCGTCGGGCGTGAAGGCGGCGGCGGTGGCCTCGGGGTTGCGGTAGTACCCGGTGGTGACCGAGCTCCCCCTGATCTCCAGCTGCCCGACCTCCCGATCGGCGCGGAGCCGGGCCCCGGCGCTGCCCGCCGGCGAGCCACCCGCCCCCGGCGCGCCCCCC
>JBOGGR010000343.1:0-3360 GCA_050744025.1 Acidimicrobiales bacterium | reverse complement strand
GCCGCTACGCGGCCTCCGAGGAGCCGGGTGTCCGGAAACCCCGGAATGGGTGTCCGGATTCGCCGGAATCGTCAGCCACTGCGTGCTGGCGGATGGCAAGTGCGTGGCGGGTGAGGGTCTCCCGGGAGCGGTCCCCGGCCGCGACCGTGAAACGCTCGGCCGCCCTGCGCAGGGCGATCGGCTCGAGGGCGAGACGAGCCTCGTACACCTCCTGGAGGTCCTCGGTGGAGAGCTCGGTGACCCTGGCCCCCCGGTGCGGGACGCTGTCCACCATGCCCTCCGAGTCGAGGCGCCGGAGGGCCTCCCGGATCGGCATCGGGCTCATGCCGAGCAGTTCGGCCAGGTCCTCGATGGGGAGGCGCTCCCCGGGCTCGAGCACGCCGGTGACGATGGCGTTGTGCAGCACCGAGAACGCCCGGTCGGCCAGGGTCCGGTGCCCGTCCACCCCGCTGGGGAGCTGAAGTCGAGCCGAGAGCAACGCTCTGGGTGGCGATGGGTCAGGAGGCATATTTGATCAGACCGAGGCAGGATAGTGCACGAGAGGGTCAGCGGCACGACCTACGTTCGACATGGAGGAGCTGGGGGAGGCAGCGCGCAGGGCGCGCGCTCACCCAGCGCCCTGGGTTCGAGGGTGTCCGGCGGTCGAACGCCTCGCCGAGCCCGGCGCGCCTCAGTGGGTGACAAGGAGCCGCATCTCGCTCGACTGTGCGGCCCGCTGGTCGAAGGTCACCGTGTGCTCACAGCCGGCGGCTCGGCCGAGCTCGGCGATGACGGCGTCGGCGAAGTCGGCACCGCCACGACTCGCGGTGAGAGCGACTCGAACGATCGAGTCCTGGCCAAGTCTGAGCTCGCGGGCATCGAGGAGGCCCTCGACCAGCTCGGCACATCGATCGGTGCCGAGCTCGTAGGCGCGTCGCAGCACCCAGTACAGCTCGACCACGGTGACCAGGCTGAGGAAGCCCGGGTCGGTCTCCGTCAGCGCGTCGATCACCGTGGATGCCATTGCCGACTGATCCGGCTCGTTTTGAACCAGGTAGCGGACGACGACGTTCGTATCGAGCCCGATCACGTGGCAGGCGTGGTCGCGCCAACGGCGATGGCCGCGTTCATGTCGTCGAGAGTGACGGGCCCGGACGGGCGCGGCACAGCACCCTTGAGGTCCTGGATCGACGCTGCCTCCAGGTGGATCTCGTACCCGCCCGCGTCGGTGGGGACGAAGGCGAGCCGCGACCCTGCCCGGAGGCCGAGCTTGGTGCGCACGTCGACGGGGATCGTGACCTGACCCTTGCTGGTGACCGTAGCGGACGTCATGGCGCTCTCCTTACCGTTGGTAAGGAGAGCATACCCCGCCGAAGCTACCGCGCACGGGCTGGGCGCCGGCCCTCGTGACAGACCGGCCCGGTGCCAGTAGTTTGATCAGATATATGAGGCGGGACGTCGATGCCGTCGTGATCGGGAGCGGCCACAACGGCCTGGTTGCCGCCGCCTACCTGGCTCGGGCCGGATGGAGCGTCGAGGTGCTCGAGGGCAACAGCGAGGCGGGCGGGGCGGTGGCCACCGAGGAGCTCACGGTCCCCGGCTTCCGCCACGACACCTTCTCCAGCTGGCATCCTCTCTTCCACCTCTCGGCGACCTACGCCGAGCTGGGCGAGGACCTGGCCCGGCGAGGCCTCGCCTACGCCAACGCGGACGACGTGGTGGCGGCCAGCGTCACGCCCGTGAGGGCGCCGGTGTTCCTCCACCGCGATCCCGCCAGGACCGCGGCTCAGATGAAGGACCGGGACGGATCCAGGTACCTGGAGGACCTCGACGCCTTCGGCCGCCACGCGACGGTGATCGGGGACCTGCTCGAGACGGAGCTCCACTCCTGGCGCGCCTTGCGCTGCGGCGGCCGCCTGGCTCTTGGACTGGGCCGGCGGGACGGTCCGGCCTTCGCCTCGCAACTCCTGGGGAGCGCCCGGGGGTGGCTGGGGGGGCGGTTCCAGGGGCCCCAGCTCGGGGACCTGCTCTCGCCCTGGATCCTCCACACCGGTCTCACCCCGGACGACAGCGGGGGCGCTTTCCAGCTCCTGGCGCTGGCGGGCGCCCTGCACCGGGTGGGCCTGCCGGTGGTGCGGGGCGGCTCGGTCAACTTCGTCACCGCGTTCGTGCGCCTGATCGAGGACCACGGAGGGCGGGTCCGGACCGGGGCGCGGGTGGACCGGGTCCTGGTCGAGCACGGCCGGGCGGTGGGGGTCGGTGTCGGTGGCGAGGAGGTCGGCGCCCGCCGGGCCGTAGTCGCCGACGTCACGCCCACCCAGCTCTACGGGGAGCTCCTCCCCGCCGGCGCGGCGCCGGCGCGGGCCGTGGCCCAGGCGCGCGCGTACCGGTACAACGCCCGCTCAGGAGCTCAGATCCACCTGGCGCTCTCGGAGCCGCCGCGCTGGCCGGCCGACGCCCGCCTCGGGCTGGCCCCCATCGTGCACGTCACTGGCGGCCTCGACGCCACGTCCCTGGCCTGCGCAGAGGCCCAGGCCGGCCTGCTGCCTGCCGAGCCGACGATCGTGTGCGGCCAGCCGACGGTCTTCGACCCCAGCCGGGCTCCCGTCGGTCGGGCCATCCTGTGGATCCAGCTCCAGGAGGTGCCAGCCGTGCCGCGGGGCGATGCCGCCGGGGAGATCGAGGTGGGGGACGGGACCTGGACGCCGGAGCTGGAGCACGCGTACGCCGCCCGGGTCATCGCCCATCTCGGCCGCCATATCGAGAACCTCCCCGCCAGCGTCGTCGGACGGGCCGTCCTCTCGCCTGCCACCCTGGCCCGGCGCAACCCCAACCTTGTGGGAGGCGACATCTACTCCGGGGCCGCCGACCTCTCCCAGGCATTCTTCCTGCGCCCGCTCCCGAGCTACGGCTCCCACGCCACCCCGGTCCCTGGGCTCTACCAGTGCGGCGCCAGCACTTACCCCGGCCCAGGGCTGAACGCCGCCTCCGGGCGGATCGTCGCCATGCGCCTGCTCGGCCATGCCGGCGGCCGGGCCGGGTGGAGGAGGGCGGCCGGGTTGCAGAGGAGAGCGGCCGGGTTTCAGAGGAGAGCGGCCGGGTTGCGGAGGAGGGCCGGGTGAGCACGTCAACAGCGACAGGATCGGGAGGTGGGATGAAGTTCGGCATCTACAGCGAGGTCCAGCACCACGGCGGGAAGGCGCCAGAGCGGATGTACCAGGAGGTGCTCGAGCAGCTGGTCCACGCGGATCGCCTCGGGTACGACTGCTACGCGGTGATCGAGCACTTCTTCTTCCCGGAGTTCTCGATCTCCGCCAACCCGTGGGCGTTCTTCGGCCAGGCCGCCCAGCGGGCCCCGAGGATCTCGTTCCGGACCCTCGG
>JBOGGR010000342.1:0-12280 GCA_050744025.1 Acidimicrobiales bacterium | reverse complement strand
GGCCGGGCGGACCGACACGTTCGCGTCCACGCGGAGCGATCCCTCCTCCATCTTCCCGTCCGACACCCCGATCGCGACGAGGATGGCCCGTAGCTCCTCAACGTAGGTCCGGGCCTCCCCGGCGCCGCGCATGTCGGGGCGGCTCACGACCTCGACGAGCGGGACACCCGCCCGGTTGTAGTCGACCAGGCTGCGCTCGGCGTCGCGGATGCGCCCGCCCGCCCCGAGGTGGGTGGGCGTGCCCGTGTCCTCCTCGATGTGCGCCCGCTCGATGCCCACCCGCTTGCCACTCGGCAGCTCGAGCCAGCCGTCGGCGTCGATCGGGATGTCGTACTGGCTGATCTGGTAGTCCTTCGGCATGTCTGGATAGAAGTAGTTCTTGCGGTGGAAGATCGACGGCCGCACGTCGCAGCGCAGGGCCGTGCCTATGCGCATGGCCAGCTCCACGGCCTTGCGGTTGAGCACAGGGAGGGAGCCCGGCAGGCCGAGGCACACCGGGCACACGTTGGTGTTGGGCTCGTCGCCGAAGGCGTTGCGGCACGAGCAGAAGAGCTTGGTCGCCGTCCTCAGCTCGCAGTGGACCTCGAGGCCGACCACGGTCTCCCAGCCTTCGAGGGTGGGCACGGGGGCTGCTCCGCCGGACGTCATTCCTCCAAGGCCTCCAAGGCGGCCGCGACCCGCACCATCACCGGCTCGCCCAGCGCCGGCGCCAGGACCTGGACCCCCACCGGCAGCCCGTCGTCGCCGGAGCCGAAGGGGACGGTCATGGCCGGGTGGCCGGCGAGGTTGGACGGCACCGTGCAGACGTCGCACAGGTACATGGCCCACGGGTCGGCGGTCTTGGCCCCGAGCGGGAACGCCGTGGTCGGCGTCGTCGGGGCCAGGAGGGCGTCGAAGCGCTCGTACGCGGCGGAGAAGGAGTCGATGATGAGGGTGCGGACCCGCTGGGCCTGGCCGTAGTAGGCGTCGTAGTAGCCGGCGGAGAGGGCGAAGGTGCCGAGCATGATCCGGCGCTTCACCTCCGGGCCGAAGCCGGCGGCCCTTGTCGCCCCGTACATGGAAGTGATGTCGCCGCCGGCGCCCTGCACGCGGAGGCCGTAGCGCACGCCGTCGTACCGGGCCAGGTTGGACGACGCCTCGGCCGGGGCCAGCAGGTAGTAGGCGGGCAGGCCCCAGATCGCGGCCGACACCGAGACCTCGTCCACCAGGGCGCCGGCACCGGCGAGCGCGTCGGCGGCCTCCGCGAGCCGGGCCGAGACGTCCGGCGCGATGCCTTCGATGGTGGCCAGCTCCCGCACGACCCCGATGCGCAGGCCATCGACACCCTCGCCGAGGCTGGCTGTGAGGGGGGGGGCCGGCCGGGCCAGGCTGGTCGAGTCCGCCGGGTCGTGGCCGCCGATCACCTCCAGCAGGGCGGCGGCGTCGGCCACCGTCGCGGCGATGGGGCCGACCTGGTCGAGGGAGCTGGCGAAGGCGATCAGCCCGTACCGGGACACCACGCCGTAGGTGGGCTTGGCGCCGACCACCCCGCACAGGGCGGCCGGCTGGCGGATCGAGCCGCCGGTGTCCGAGCCGAGGCCGAGGGCGGCGAAGCCGGCCGCCACCGCCGCCGCGCTCCCCCCGCTGGAGCCGCCGGGCACCCGGGAGAGGTCGTGGGGGTTGCGGGTCGGGCCGAAGGCCGAGTTCTCGGTGGAGGAGCCCATCGCGAACTCGTCCAGGTTCGTCTTGCCGACGACGACGGCGCCGGCCGCCTCGGCCCGGGCGACCACCGTGGCGTCGTACGGGGGCAGCCAGCCGTCCAGGATGCGGGACGAGCAGGTGGTGGGGACGCCCCTGGTGCAGAGGTTGTCCTTGAGCGCGATGGGCACCCCGGCGAGGGGCCCGGGGTCGCCTCCCGCGTCGACGATGGCGTCAACGCGACCGGCCGCCGCCCTGGCCCGTTCGGCGGTCACCAGGTTGAAGGCGTGGACCTCGGGCTCCCGCTCGGCTATCCGGGCCAGGTGCTCCTCCAGCACGTCCGCGGCGCTGCGCCGGCCGGAGCGCACCGCCGACGCCAGCTCGATGGCGGAGGCCCGGGCGGAGCGGGGGGCGGCGGGGGTGCTCTCCACGACGTGCATGGTAGGGGGGACGGGGCGCCGGGCGCCCTGCCCGCCTCTGGCCTCAGCCGAGCCTGACCCGCGGGTCCAGGATGGCGTAGAAGAAGTCGACCAGGATGTTGGCGGCCACGATGAACGCAGACGCCAGGAGCACGAGCCCGATGATGGTCGGAAGGTCCTGGCGGACGATCGAGTTGACGATCAGCTGGCCGAGGCCGGGCAGGCCGAAGACGGTCTCGGTGACGATCACCCCTCCGAGCAGGGTGCCCAGGTCGATGCCGAACTGGGTCACGACCGGGGTGAGGGCGCTGCGCAGGCCGTGGCGCACGATGACCCGGCGCTCGGCCAGGCCCTTCGAGCGGGCCGTGCGTATGTAGTCCTCGCCCAGGACGTCGAGAAGGGAGCCCCGGGTGAGGCGGGAGTAGGTGGCGGCCGTGACCAGGGCGATCGTGAACCAGGGCAGGATGAGGTGGCGGGCCCACTCGGCCGGGCTCGTCGTGAAGGGGATGAAGCCGGCGCCGGGGAACCAGTTGATCCCCGCCAGGTGGAGCCTGAAGAACAGCGACAGGAGGAGCAGCTCGCCGAGGAGGAAGGTCGGCATCGAGTAGAAGAAGAGCGCCACGCCGGTGGTGGCCCTGTCGGCGAGGGAGCGGGGCCTGACGGCAGCCAGCACCCCGGAGCTCACCCCAAGGATGAGCCAGATGACCGCCCCTCCGATGGCGAGGCTTACCGTCACCGGGAAGGACTGGGCGATCAGGGTGGTCACCGGCTCCGAGTTGGTGTACGAGTAGCCGAGGTTGCCCTGGAGGGCCTTGCCCAGGAAGCTTCCGTACTGGGCGATGAGCGGCCGGTCCAGCCCGAGGCTGCGCCTGACCGCCGCCACCGTAGCCGGCGTGGCCTGGCGGCCGGCGATGAGGCGGGCCACGTCGTGGGGCGCCACGAAGTACATGATGAAGATCACCGTGGCGACGATCCACATGACGACCACGCCGAGGGCGATCCGGCGGGCGAAGAAGCGAAGCACTGGTCCGGTCCCCCCTCAGCCCGTTCCGAACAGGCGCTCGCCGCGGGGGTCGAACGCGTCCCGGATGGAGTCGCCGAGCAGGTTGAAGGCAAGCGTCGTCACGAGCAGGGCGGCCCCCGGGAACACGACGAACCACCAGGCCACCCTGAAGTACGAGAGGGACTCGGCCAGCATGTTCCCCCACGTCGGGGTCGGTGGGACCACACCGAGGCCGAGGAACGAGAGCGTCGCCTCGAAGACGATCGAGAGCGGGATCAGCAGCGTGGCGTAGACGATCACCGGGGCGAGGACGTTCGGCAGGATGTCGACGAACATGATCCGCACGTCGCTCGCCCCCAGGGACCGGGCGGCCTCGACGAACTCCTTCTCCTTCATCGACAGCGTCTGGCCCCGGACGATGCGCCCGACCGATGCCCAGGAGAAGAAGGCGATGACGGCTATGGAGATCCACAGGCTGGGCCCCACGATGGCGATGAGCGCGATGGCGAACACAAGGTAGGGGAGGGACAGGATCACGTCCATGAACCGGGACAGGACCGTGTCGACCGCCCTCCCGAAGTAGCCGGCTGCGAGGCCGATGATGACCCCTGCTGCGATGGAGAGCCCGGAGGCGACCACACCCGCCAGCAGCGAGATCCGGGTGCCGTAGACGACCCGGACGAACACGTCCCTGCCCAGGTCGTCGGTGCCGAAGAAGAACTTCCCGCTCGGGCCGACGGGTATCCCCTGGGGGCTCAGGCCCGTGGTGCGGAACTGCGTGTCAGGGCCGTGGCCGACGGCGAAGGCGATGAGCGGGGCGAAGATCGCCACCAGGACGATGATGACGATCACCACCAGGCAGCCGACGGCGACCCTGTCCCGGCGGAGCCGCGCCAACGCCAGCTGCCAGGGGCCCCGCCCCTGGATCGCCCTCAGGGACGTCACGTCCGCCGAGGGGATTCGCGGGGCGCCCTCCAGCTGGTCTGCCGGGGAGACGCTCATGCAGATGCCGTCCTGTGGCGGCGGCCCTGGTCGATGGTCACGATGCTCCTCGAGAGGACCTCCCCCTCGGCCATCGGGATGTGGCATGCAGCCGGGTGCCCGCCGCCGTCACCCAGACGCGGGGCCAGGTCCGGCACCTCGTCGGTGCAGACCTGCTGCGCCTTGGGGCAACGGGGGTGGAACCGGCACCCGCTCGGCGGGTTGATGGGCGACGGGACGTCCCCGCCGAGCACGACCCGCTGGCGGCGCTGCAGCGCGTCGGGGTCGGCGACCGGCACCGCGGATAGCAGGGCGCTGGTGTAGGGGTGGCGGGGCCTGGCGTAGAGCTCCTCGGTGGCGGCGACCTCCGCGATCCTGCCGAGGTACATGACGGCTATCCGGTCGCTCACGTGGCGGACCACCGAGAGGTCGTGGGCGATGAAGATGTACGTGAGCCCCAGCTCCGCCTGCAGGTCGGCCAGCAGGTTGATGATCTGGGCCTGGATGGAGACGTCGAGAGCCGACACCGGCTCGTCGCAGACGACGAGCTCGGGGCGCAGCGCGAGGGCCCTCGCGACGCCGATGCGCTGGCGCTGGCCGCCGGAGAAGTCTGCCGGGAAGCGGTTGTAGTGCTCGGGGTTCAGCCCCACCAGCTCCATCAGCTCCTGCACGCGGCGCTTGCGGTCCGGCCCGTCTGCGATCCCGTGGATGCTGAAGGGGTCCCCGATGATGGACCCCACGCGCCGCCTCGGGTTGAGGGAGCCGTACGGGTCCTGGAAGATCACCTGCATCTTCAGGCGGTAGGGCCGGAGCCGACGGCGGGACAGCGTCGAGATGTCGTCGCCGCCGAAGACGATCCGGCCAGAGGTGATGTCGTAGAGCCGGGTTACGCAGCGGGCGAGGGTGGACTTGCCGCACCCCGTCTCGCCTACGAGGCCGAGGGTTTCCCCCTTGCGGACCTCCAGGCTCACACCGTCGACGGCGTGGACCTTCTCCTTGCGCCGGCTGAGCGCCTTCTCGGACTTGACGGGGAAGTGCTTGACCACGTCCTGCAAGGAGACGAGGACGTCACCGCCGGCCGCCGCCGGCTCCCTGCCATCGTCTCCGCTCACCGGCCCACCTCCCCCCGGCGGCGGCCGGCGGACCACTCGCCCGCCGCGCCGGCCCCGCTCGCCCCCCTGGCCCCGCCGGCCCGGTCTGCTCCCCCGGCTGCGTGGGCGGCCGCCAACTCCGAGCGCCGGCGCTCGATGTCGGCGCCGAAGCCTACCTGGTCGGTGGGGAGCCAGCATGCCGAGCGGTGCGCCGGGCCCCCCGCCACGTCGCGCATGGGCGGCTCCTCCTTCCGGCAGCGGTCCATTGCGTAGGGGCAGCGCGGGTGGAAAGGGCACCCGGGCGGGACCTGCAGGAGGCTCGGAGGCAGGCCGGGAATCGGCTTCAGACGATCCTCCTGGCCGCTCGCCTGTGGCAGCGACTCGATCAGGCCCTTGGTGTAGGGATGGTGGGGCCGGTAGTAGAGGGTCCGCTTGTCGGCGTACTCCATGGGCTTGCCCGCGTACATGACCATGACCCTGTCGGCTACGTCGGCTATCACGCCCAGGTCGTGGGTGATCATGATGATGGCCGTGCCGAAGTCGGCCTGGAGCTGCTTCATCAGCTCCATGATCTGCGCCTGGACCGTCACGTCCAGGGCGGTGGTCGGCTCGTCCGCCACCAGCAGCTTCGGGTTCAGGGCGAGGGCCATGGCGATCATGGCCCGCTGGCGCATCCCGCCCGAGAACTGGTGGGGGAAGTCGTCCACGCGGCGCGTCGGGGTGGGGATGCCGACGAGGCCGAGGAGCTCGATCGCCCGGTCGCGGGCCGCCCTCCGCGTCGTCTTGGTGTGGCTGCGGACCATCTCCACGATCTGCCAGCCGACCCGGTAGTGGGGATGCAGGCTCGAGAGCGGGTCCTGGAAGATCATCCCGATCTGGGCGCCTCTGACGCCACGCAGCTGGGCGGGCGTCATCTTCAGGAGGTCCTCACCCTCGAACAGGGCCGACCCGGAGACCCGGGCTCCCTGGGTGAGCCCCACGATCGTCTGGGTGGTGACGCTCTTGCCGGAGCCGGACTCGCCGACGATCCCGACCGTCTCGCCCGCGTCGACGTGGAAGCTGACCCCCCGCACGGCGTCGAGCACTCCGTCGGGCGTGGAGAACGACACCCGCAGGTCGTCCACGTCGAGCAGGCGCATGGGCTGAACCTACCCTCGTCGCAACTCTCTCGCCGGGGCGCTGCGAGCGTCAGAGGGAGACGGCGGGTGCCAGAGGAGGCGCACCACCGTCTCCCTCGGACGCGGACGGCTCAGGAGCCCTTGAGCCAGACCTGGGTCAGGTCGAAGTTCGTGCTGAAGGGCGAGTAGATGGTGTTCTGGACCGCGCTCGCGTGGTAGAGCGGGATCTTGGTGTTGATGAGCGGGATGACCACGGCATCCTGCATGACCTGGTGCATGGCCTTGGCCCAGTACGCGGAGGCCTGGCTGGCCGAGGTCGACGCGAGCGCCTGGTCGATGTACTTGTTGGTGGTCGGGCTGTTGTAGTCGCCGTAGTCGGTCGAGTTCTGCCCGTACGTCCGCCCGTCGAAGAGGGGCTGGATGACGCTGCGGCCGTTGTTGGCCCCGTACCAGTCGGGCACCCAGCCCGGCGCAGCGATGTCCCAGACGCCCCGCTTCGCGTTGGAGGGGTTCTCGAGGTACTGGGAGTAGAAGGCGCTCTCGGTGGCGGGGACCAGCTTCACCTTGATGCCGGCCTTGGTCAGGTCGGCCTGGATGCTCGTTGCCACCTTGGGGTGGTTGCCCGCGTTGCGGTAGACGTAGTTCAGGGTGATGCCGTTCGGGTAGCCGGCCGCCGCCAGCAGGCTCTTGGCCTTGGCGGGGTCACCGTTGCTGCCGTTCGTCTTGTAGAGGTCGAAGGGCTGGTAGCCCCCGTCCACCGAGGTGAGGATCTGGCTGACGGGCACCGCCACCTTGGTACCGCCGTAGATCTGGGACACCGCCGTCTTGTCGATGGCGTACTCGATCGCCTGGCGGACCTTGAGCTTGCCGAGGGCCCCGCCGTTGTTGGGGCTCTGGAGGTTGAACACCATGTAGTCCACGGCCCCGCTCGGGTAGATCCCGAAGTTCGGGTTGCCGTAGAGGGAGGGAAGGTCCTCGGTGGGCGGGGGGACGTCCCAGGCCAGGTCGAGGGTGCCCGCCTGCATCTGCTGCTGGACCGAGGTGGCGGTCTCGCCTTCCGTGACCTGGATCGTGTCCACGTACTGGTGGCGGATGGGGTCGCTGCTCTGCTTCCACGCCGGGTCGCGGACGAGGTCGATCTTCTGGCCCGCCTTGTAGTCCACGATCTTGTACGGCCCGTCGGAGATGGTGTGCTGGCGGAACTGCGCGCTGTCCGGCACGTACTTCATGTACTCGACGGGCCTGGCCGAAGCGAAGGGCAGGGACACGATGTTGAGGAAGTCCCCGGCGGGCGCCGTCAGGTGGAAGACGATCGTCGACGAGCTGGGGGTCGAGATGCCGGAGATGTTGTGGCTGCCGACGAAGCTCTGGAGGGCGGCAGCCGTGGCCGCGATCTTGCCCTCGGCCGTGCAGTAGGAGCTGAAGCCCACGATCGTGGACGTGTAGTAGCCGGGGGCCCCGACCGGGCTGGAGGGGTTGCACATGACCTTGAACTCCCGGAGGAAGTCCTGCGAGGTCACCTGGCGGGGCGGGCTCGTGTCCCACATCACGCCCTGGCGGATATGGAAGGTGTACGTCTTGCCGCCGTTGGTGATCCCGCCGTTGGAGGTGCTGGGGACCTGGGTGGCCACGTCGGGGACAAGGGTGTTGGCCTGGGTGAGGTTCGTGCTGGCCGGGTAGCTGACCAGCTGGCGAGCGAACGTCCGCTCGAGCATGTAGCTCACCGTGTAGTAGGCGCTCACCGTGTCCAGGTGGTCGACGTCGGCCGACCCGCCGATGGTCAGCGCTCCCCCCTTGACGGGCGTGCCAGCGGCGGAGGCCGTCGTGCTCGTCGAGCCGCCCGAGGAGGAAGTCGTGCTCGTGGCGCCGCCCTTGGGTGCGGCCGTCGTTGTGGTCGGCGTCGTCCCGCCGCCGCAGGCGGCGAGCAGGAGTGCGGCGGTTGCCACGACAGTGGCTCCTGCCATCGAGCGGCGTAACAGGTTCATCGGTGTGCCCCCTTGCGACAGCCGAAAGGATCAGTTTGGGGTGGAGCCGGCGGCCGGGGCGGCCGTCAGGCGGTGGCGACCTGTAGCGGACCGTTCTGGCCGTGTCACAGCGCGGCCCGCAGGAAAAGCCGGAGCGGCCTCCGTCAGGCCGGTGCCGGCCGGCGACGCCGGGGCCGGCTCAGGGCGCCTCCCGGAGGATGCGAGGGACCCTGAACTGGCCGGCCTCGGCCGCGGGAGCCTGGGCCAGCACCTCGTCCCTCTGGAGGCCGGGGCGAGGGACGTCGTCGCGGAGCACGTTTCTCACCGGCAGCGGGTGGGCGGTGGGCCGGACGCCGGCGGTGTCGAGGGCGGCCACCTCCGCCGCGTGGTCCAGCACCGCCGCCAGCTGGGACGAGTACAGCTCGAGCTCGCCGGCGGAGAGGTCGAGCCGGGCCAGCCTGGCCACGTGGGCCACGTCGCGGGCCGAGATCCGGGGAGCCATTCACGACATCGTAGGGGGCGTCTCGGGCGCGGTGCCGGGCGGGGTGCCGGGCGCGGGCGTCCCGAGCGCGGTGCCGGGCGTCCCGGGCGCGGTGCCGGGCGGGGTGCCGGACGTCCCGAGCACCTTGCCGGCGAACTCGACGGCGCGGGTCTCGACCTCGGCCCGGTCGTAGTCGCGCGTGGCCACGTGGTAGCTGCGCTCCAGCCACACCCGCTCCACCGGGCCGCCGGCCCGCTCGGAGAGCAGGTCCCCCGAGGACGACGGCACCACGTGGTCGTGGCGGCTGGACAGCAGCAGGATCGGGCAGCGGATGCGGCCCAGGTCGGCCACGAGGGGACCGGCGGCCCCGAACATCGAGAGGGCCGCCCGGATGGGCGAGCCGGCGTAGCCGGTCTCTTGCCCGTCCGGGTCGGCGATGTCCGACCCGATGCCCGGAGCCACCTCCGCCCCGGCATCGACGAGGCCCCGGAGGATGTCCAGGTAGCTGTCGGCCGGGGGCTCGATCAACGGGTTGACCGCGACCACCCCGGCCACGTCCCGGTGCCGGGCCGCCAGCCAGCAGGCCAGCATCCCTCCCATGGACAGCCCCGCCACCAGCACCCTCCGGCACCGCCCGGCCAGCTCGGCCCAGGCCGCCTCGGCAGCGCCCGACCAGTCCTCCCAGCGTGTCGGGACCATGTCCAGGAGCGAGGTGCCGTGGCCCGGCAGCAGGGGCAGCTCGGCCGCCAACCCGGCCATGGCCAGGGCCTCGCCGAGCCCGGCCACGGACTGGGGGTTGCCGGTGAACCCGTGGAGGACCAGGGCCCCGTCCTTCGGGGCGCGCCGGTGGAGGGGGCCGTCGGTCGATCCGGGGAGGGACCGTGCCTCGGCCCCGGGCAGGATAGGGTGCGCCACCGCAGCAGCGTCTCACAGGAGGGGGGCGACCCGTGACGAAGTACGCGTTCCTCACCGAGGAGTGGGTCGAGCAGGCGAGACGGCTCCGGGAGGAGTACCAGGGGAGGATCACGACGACCGGCGAGCCGGTCCGCGTGAACCAGGTGGTCACCGACGTCCCGTTCGGCTCGGGGACGATCGACGCCCACCTCGAGTCGGCCTCGGGGGAGATCGAGATCGAGCTCGGCCACCTGGAGGACCCGGACCTGACGCTGACCATCGACTACGCGACGGCGAAGGCCGTCTTCGTCGACGGCAACCCCCAGGCCGGGATGCAGGCCTTCATGGCCGGCAGGATCAAGGTCGACGGCGACATGGCCAAGCTCATCGCCATGCAGGGGGCATCCCCCGACGCTGCAACCCTGGAGCTGGCGGGCCGCATCAAGGACATGACCGAGTAGCCGGCAGGGCGCCGGCGGGCAGGTCGCCGGCGAGGGACTAGTCCCTACTGGCCATGGCAACTTTAGTCATGGCAAGGCGGCAAGTGCGCGGTAGAATGACGCGAGGCCACAGGATCCCAGGGGGTGGCGTTGCTGAGGCGGTGTTCCCCAGCCACCGCCGGTGCCGCTGCCCCCTCGGGTCCTGTGGCGCGTCCGGCGCCCGGGCCGGCCGTCCCGGCCCTCGGCTCCCGTCCTCAGGGCCCCGTCCTCGAGCCCCGCCCCCGCCCCAGCCCGCCGCTCAGCCCACCAGGGCCCTGGCCTCCTCGGCCAGCTCGGCCACCGTCCAACGGCCGTTGCGCTCGAGGGCCGTGGTGAGGGTCCAGGGCTGGAACAGCTGGACCTTGCCGCCCTGGACGAAGAGCACCTTCCCCGTGGCGGGGCACGACTCCATGGCCAGGTAGGCGACCAGGGGCGAGACGTTGGCCGGGTCCCACTCGTCGAAGGCTCCCGGGTCCGACGGGGCCTTGACCAGGTCGCCGAGCCCCGGGGTGGACTCGGTCATGCGGGTGCGGGCGGAGGGGGCGATGGCGTTCACCCGCACCCCGTAGCGGGAGAGCTCCTGGGCCTCGATGACGGTCATGGCCCCGATCCCGGCCTTGGCCGCCCCGTAGTTCGTCTGGCCCGGGTTGCCGAGCAGCCCCGAGGTCGACGAGGTGTTGACGACGGAGGCCCTCACCTCGCGCCCGGCCTTGGACTGCTCCCGCCAGTAGGCGGCGGCCCACCGGGTCGGCACGAAATGCCCCTTCAGGTGCACGTGCAGCACGGCATCCCACTCGTCCTCGGTCATGTTGACGAGGACCCGGTCCCGCAGGATCCCGGCGTTGTTGACGAGCACGTGCAAGTCGCCGAAGGCCTCCAGGGCGGCGTCGACGAGCCGCTGGCCCCCGTCCCAGTCGGCCACGTCGTCGGCGTTGGCCACGGCCGTCCCGCCCGCCGCCGTGATCTCGTCGACCACCCGCCGGGCGGCGCTGCGGTCGTCGCCCGACCCGTCCAGGGCCCCGCCCAGGTCGTTGACCACCACCTTCGCCCCCTCGGCGGCGAAGAGCAGGGCGTGCTCCCGGCCGATGCCGCGGCCGGCCCCGGTGATGATCGCCACCCGTCCGTCGAGCGCTCCCATGAGCCGTTCCTTCCTCCCGTCGTCCTGCGGAATGCCCTTTCGCGAAACAGCCTTCTGCTCGCCCGAGTCCCGCGCCCACCCACGGGAGGGCGCCCCGCGACGTTGGCAGGCTCTGGACCGGCCGGTCAAGTGACCGCGGGGCCAGGGCCCCTCGGGTCAGAGCACGAAGACGTCGACCGTCGCCCCGTAGTGGACGGTCTCCCCGGGGCTGGGGTTGGTGGCGAGCACGGTGCCGGCCAGGTCGGGCCCGTAGACCTGGGCGTGCAGGCCGTCGTTCGCCAGCTCGGCGACGGCCTGCTGGGCGCCCTTGCCCCGGACGTCGGGCATGGTCACGAGGTGGGGGCCGAGTGATACCGACAGGGTCACGGTCGCCCCGCGGGAGACGGTCTGGCCCGGCCCCGGGACGCTCGCGATCACGTCCCCGACCGTGACCGAGTCGCTGTACGCGTGGGTCTCGGCCGGCACCAGGCCCAGCTTCTGCAGAGCAGCCGAGGCCGCGGCGTAGCTGGTGGATGCCGGGAACGACGGGACGTGGCGGGGCCTGGGGCCCTGCGACACGACGACGGTGACCGTCGTCCCCTTCGCCTGCAGCCCGGTGTCCGGGCTGTAGCTCACGACCTCGCCGGCCTTCACCGTCTCGCTGTAGGCCGAGGACAGCTTGTAGCCCAAGCCGGCCGCAGTCAGCTTCGCCGCCGCCGCCGTCTGGTCGAGCGAGGCGATTGCGGGGACGGCCCGGGGGGCCGGCCCCTTCGACAGGACCACGTGGACGGTCCCGCCCTGGGCCAGCATGGTCCCGGGCAGCGGCGACTGCGCCACCACGTCCCCGGCCGCCACGCTCGGGCTGTACTGGCTCCCGGCCCGCGCCACCTCGAGCTGGTCGGGCCGGAGCTTCGCCGTCGCGGCCGCCGGAGCCAGGCCGTAGAGGCTCGGCGTCCGGTAGGTCGGGACCGTGAAGACCCCCGACGCCGCCACCGCCGACCCGGCCAGGACCAGCGCGAGCACCGGCGCCACCAGCGCGAGCACCCACCACGGCGC
>JBOGGR010000341.1:0-9031 GCA_050744025.1 Acidimicrobiales bacterium | reverse complement strand
CGACGCGCCGCTGCCGGCGGCTGGCCGCCTCGGCCTGGGCGCGGGCCCGGAGGCGGCGCAGCTCCTGGTCGGGGAGGCGGCTCACGATGATCGTGATGTGGCACGTGCGCTTGCGGATGCGGGTTGCCCGCCCCCGGGCGCGGGGGCGCCACCGCTTGATGGTCGTCGCCTCGTCGGCGTAGCAGGCCGATATGTAGAGCTCGTCGGGGCTCTGGCCGTCGTTGGTCTCGGCGTTGGCCACGGCCGAGGCCAGGAGCTTGGCCACCACCGTGGCCGCGTCCCGCTCGCAGAACCGCAGCGTGGCCGCGGCGCGGGCCACCTCCTCGCCCCGGACCAGGTCGAGGACCTCGCGGGCCTTCCAGGCCGACATCCGGCAGTGGCGGAGGACGGCCCTGGTCCCGGGGCGCTCGTTGGTCTTGGTCCCTGGCACCGCTACCGCCTCCCGGCCCTCTCCTGGCCGGCGTGGTAGCGGAACGTCCGGGTGGGAGCGAACTCGCCCAGCTTGTGGCCGACCATCGACTCGGTGATGTAGACGGGGACGTGCTTGCGCCCGTCGTGGACGGCGATCGTGTGGCCGACCATGTCGGGGATGATCGTCGAGCGCCTGGACCACGTGCGGATCACGCGCTTCTCGTTGCGGCTGTTGAGGTCGTCGACCTTGCGGAGCAAGTGGTCGTCGACGAACGCTCCCTTCTTGAGGCTGCGGGGCATGCGCGCTCCTAGCGCCTTGCGCCGCGGGTGCGGCGCCGGCGGACGATCATCTTGTCGGAGTCCTTCTTCTTCTTCCGGGTCCGGCCCTCGGGCCTGCCCCAGGGCGAGACCGGGTGGCGGCCGCCGGAGCTCTTCCCCTCGCCGCCGCCGAGGGGATGGTCCACAGGGTTCATGGCCACGCCCCTGGTCTGGGGGCGCACGCCCCGCCAACGGTTGCGCCCGGCCTTGCCGATGGTGACCAGCTCGGCCTCGGCGTTGCCGACCTCGCCCAGCGTGGCCCGGCAGTCGATGGGGACCCGGCGCATCTCGGTCGACGGGAGCCGCAGGGTGGCGAAGGCCCCCTCCTTCGCCACGAGCTGCACGCTCATGCCCGCTCCACGTGCGAGCTTGCCGCCGCCTCCCGGGCGGAGCTCCACGTTGTGCATGGTCGAGCCCACCGGCACGTAGCGCAGGGGCAGGGCGTTGCCCGGCCGGATGTCGGCCCCCTGGCCGCTCTGGAGGAGGTCGCCGACCTTCACCCTGGCCGGGGCCAGGATGTAGCGCTTCTCCCCGTCCAGGTAGTGGAGCAGGGCGATGCGGGCGTTGCGGTTGGGGTCGTACTCGATCGTGGCCACCTTGGCCGGCACCCTGTCCTTGTCCCGCTTGAAGTCGACGACACGGTACTTCTGCTTGTGGCCGCCCCCTCGGTGGCGGGCCGTCTTGCGCCCGTAGCTGTTGCGCCCGCCGGTGCCCGGCTTGGGCGCGACGAGCGACCGCTCGGGCCGGGACCGGGTGATCTCGGAGAAGTCCGAGACGGTCTGGAACCGACGGCCGGCGCTGGTGGGCTTGCGCTTGCGAAGGGGCATCTGGGTCTCAGCTCTCGAACAGGTCGATCTTGTCGTCACCTGCGAGAGTGACGACGGCGCGCTTGGTGTCGGGGCGGCTGCCCCAGGTCCCGCTCCGCCGGTTCGCCTTGCGCTTCCCCTTGCGGTTCAAGGTGTTGACCTTGCGGACCCTCACGCTGAAGATCTCCTCCACCGCCTGGCGGATCTGGACCTTGCTGGCGTCGGGGTGGACCACGAAGGTGTACACGTGGTCGTCCAGCCGGGCGTACGAGCGCTCGGACACCACGGGCTTGACGATGACGTGCCGGGCCTCCATCAGCCGGCCTCCTCGCCGGCGGTGACCTCGGGGGCCTCGCCGGCAGCGACCTCGGGGGCCTCGCCGGCGGTGACCTCGGGGGCCTCGCGAGCCCCGCCGGGGACCGTCGCCTCGGTGAAGACGACCCAGTCGGAGCACAGGATGTCGTAGGCGTTCAGCTCGCCCGCCAGCAGCACCTGGACCTCGGGCAGGTTCGCGAAGGAGCGCTGGGCCACGAGGTCGCCCGGCTCCACCACCACCACGACCCGGCCCCCCGCCCCGATGGCGGCCAGGGCGGCCACGGCGTCCTTGGTGCGGGGCGCCGGGAAGGCCCACGAGTCCACCACGGCCACCCGGCCCTCGCTGGCCCGGTCCGAGAGGGCGGAGCGCAGGGCCAGGGAGACCATCTTCTTCGGCGTGCGCTGGTGGTAGCTGCGGGGCTTGGGCCCGAGGGCCACGCCCCCGCCGACCCAGTGCGGGGCCCGGGACGATCCCTGGCGAGCCCGGCCGGTCCCCTTCTGGCGGTAGGGCTTGGCCCCCCCGCCCCGGACCTCGGCCCGGGTCCGGGTGCTCTGGGTCCCGGAGCGGGCCGCGGCCAGCTGGGCGGTCACGACCTGGTGCATGGCGGCCACGTTGGGCGTCGCCCCGAACGTGGCCGGGTCCAGCAGGACGGCGCCCAGCCTCTCGCCGGTGCTGGCATGGCGGGGGGCCCGGATCATCGCTGCGCGCCCTCCCCGGCCTCGCCCTTCACCGCGTTGCGGATGAGCACCAGGCCGCCGCGGGGCCCGGGCACCGCCCCCTTCACGAGGAGGAGCTCCCGGTCGGGGTCGGCCTGGACCACCTCGAGGTTGAGGGTGGTGACCCGGCTGGCGCCCAGCTGGCCCGCCATCCTCGTCCCCTTGAAGACCCGGGCCGGGGTGGCGCAGGCCCCGACAGCGCCCGGCGCCCGGTGCTTCTTGTGGTTGCCGTGGGACGCTCCCTGGCCCTTGAAGTTGTGGCGCTTCATGGGGCCGGCGAAGCCCTTCCCCTTGCTCACGGCGGTCACGTCCACCCGGTCCCCAGCAGAGAGGATCCCCGCTGTCAGCTCCTGGCCCACCTCGTAGTCCCCGGTGTCCTCCAGGCGCAGCTCCACCAACCGCTTGCCCGGCTCCACGGGCCCCAGGTGGCCGACCTCGGGCCGGGTCAGCGACCGGGGCTTGCGGTAGCCGTAGGTCACCTGGAGGGCGGCGTAGCCGTCGCGCTCGGGCGACTTGACCTGGACGACCCGCACGGGCGCGACCTTGACGACGGTCACGGCGATGGCGCGGTGCCGGTCGTCCCAGACCTGCGTCATGCCGACCTTCTCGCCGACGATCGCCCTCCTTGCCATGTCAGACCCTTCCGGCCGTGGATTGCTCGGGTGAGGTGCTCGGGGCATCCGGCCCCATCCGCTCACGCAGACGCTCCGCTCGGGCAGACCCGAGCGGAGCGCTCGTTCGCTTGTGCCGCGGGGTCCCCCGCCCGGAGAGCCGGAGGGGCGCCCGCAGACGCCAGATGTCAGCCCGGGGCAGGTCCCCGGGACCGGGAGCAAGTGTAGCCGACCGCGGCGGCGGCGCGCCAGGGAGCCGGGCCGGGCCCCCGGCCGGCTACGCCGACTGGATCTTGATCTCGATGTCGACGCCGGCCGGCAGGTCCAGGCGCTGGAGGGAGTCCACGGTCTTGGGCCCGTGCTCCACGATGTCGAGCAGGCGCTTGTGGATCCGCATCTCGAAGTGCTCCCGGCTGTCCTTGTACTTGTGCGGGGACCGGATGACCGTGTAGCGGCGCTTCTCCGTCGGGAGCGGCACGGGGCCCCGGATCTTGGCCTGGGTCCGCACGAGCGTCTCGACGATCTTCTTGGTGGAGGTGTCGATGACCTCGTGGTCGTAGGCCTTGATCCGGATCCGGATCCGCTGGCGGGAGCTGTCGGCCATCTGCTACTTGATGATCTTGGTCACGCGGCCGGCGCCGACCGTGCGGCCGCCCTCGCGGATGGCGAAGCGCAGGCCCTCGTCCATGGCGATGGGCTTGCCCAGCTCGACGGTCATGGTGGTGTTGTCCCCTGGCATCACCATCTCCGTCCCCTCGGCCAGGCTGATCGACCCGGTCACGTCCGTGGTGCGGAAGTAGAACTGGGGCCGGTAGTTGTTGAAGAACGGCTTGTGCCGCCCACCCTCGTTCTTGGTGAGCACGTAGACGTTGGCCTCGAAGTTGGTGTGGGGGGTGATCGTGCCGGGCTTGCACAGCACCTGGCCCCGCTCGACCTCGTCCTTCTTGGTCCCCCGCAGGAGGACGCCGACGTTGTCGCCGGCCTGACCCTGGTCCAGGGACTTGTTGAACATCTCGACGCCGGTGCAGACGGTCTTCTGCGTGGGCCGCAGGCCGACCAGCTCCACGTCGTCGCCCACCTTGACGACGCCCTGCTCCACCCGGCCGGTCACGACCGTGCCCCGGCCCTGGATGGTGAAGACGTCCTCGATCGACATGAGGAAGGGCTTGTCGATGATGCGCTCGGGCTCGGGGATGTACTCGTCGACCGCGTTCATGAGCTCCAGGACCTGCCCGGCCGCCTTCTCGTCGCCGTCGAGGGCCTTGAGGGCGCTCACCCGCACGACGGGCGTGTCGTCGCCGGGGAACTCGTACGAGGAGAGCAGCTCCCGGACCTCCAGCTCGACCAGGTCCAGGAGCTCCTCGTCGTCGACCATGTCGGCCTTGTTGAGCGCCACCACGATGTAGGGCACGCCCACCTGGCGGGCCAGCAGCACGTGCTCCCGGGTCTGGGGCATGGGGCCGTCGGCGGCCGACACCACCAGGATGGCCCCGTCCACCTGGGCGGCGCCGGTGATCATGTTCTTGATGTAATCGGCGTGGCCCGGCATGTCGACGTGGGCGTAGTGACGCTTGTCGGTCTCGTACTCCACGTGGGAGATGGAGATCGTGATGCCCCGCGCCTTCTCCTCGGGGGCCTTGTCGATCTGCTCGAAGGCCTTGACCTGCACGTCCGGGTTGCGGTCGTGCAGGACCTTGGTGATGGCCGCGGTGAGCGTCGTCTTGCCGTGGTCGATGTGGCCCATCGTGCCCACGTTGAGGTGGGGCTTGGTGCGCTCGAACTTCTTCTTGGCCATGGCTGGAGAGGGCTCCTTTGATCCTGAAAGGCTCTTACTCGCCCCGGACGCGTGCCACGATCTCTCTCGAGATCGACTCCGGGACCTCCTGGTAGGAGTGGAACTGCATCGTGAACGTGGCCCTGCCCTGGGTCCGGGACCGCAGGTCGGTAGCGTAGCCGAACATGTCGGACAGCGGCACCTGGGCCCGGATGGCGTGCGACGTCCCCCGCTGGTCCATGCCCTCCACCCGGCCCCGACGCGACGACAGGTCCCCGATCACGTCGCCCATGTAGTCCTCGGGGGTGACGACCTCGACGGCCATGATCGGCTCCAGGAGGACCGGCCGGGCCATCCGGGCCGCCTTCTTGACGGCCATGGAGCCGGCGATCCGGAACGCCATCTCCGAGCTGTCGACCTCGTGGTAGGACCCGTAGACGAGGGTGACCCTCACGTCCACGGTCGGGTAGCCGGCCAGCACGCCGGACGTGAGGGCCTCCTGGATGCCGGCGTCGACAGAGGGGATGTACTCCTTCGGGACGACGCCGCCGGTGATCTTGTCCACGAACTCGTAGCCGCCGCCCGGGCCGGTCGGCTCGAGGTTGATGACGACGTGGCCGTACTGGCCCCGGCCGCCGGTCTGGCGCACGTAGCGCTCCTCGACCTACTGCACGGGCTGGCGGATCGTCTCGCGGTAGGCGACCTGGGGCTTGCCCACGCCGGCGTCGACCCTGAACTCCCGGAGCATGCGGTCGACCAGGACCTCCAGGTGGAGCTCGCCCATGCCGGAGATGACCGTCTGGCCCGTCTCGTCGTCGGTGTGGACCCGGAAGGTCGGATCCTCCTCGGACAGGGCGTAGAGGGCCTTGCCCAGCTTGTCCTGGTCGGCCTTGGTCCGGGGCTCCACGGCCACGTGGATCACGGGCTCGGGGAAGTCCAGGGACTCGAGGACGATCGGGTGGCTCGGGTCGCACAGCGTGTCGCCGGTCGTGGTGATCTTGAGGCCCACCGCGGCCACGATGTCGCCGGCGAAGATGGCATCCTTGTCCTCGCGGTGGTTGGCGTGCATCTGCAGGATGCGGCCGACCCGCTCCTTCTTGTCCTTGCTGGAGTTGAGCACGGTCGAGCCCTTCTCCAGGGTCCCGCTGTAGACCCGGAAGTACGTGAGCTTGCCCACGTAGGGATCGCTCATGATCTTGAAGGCGAGGGCTGCGAACGGCGCCTGGTCGTCGGCCGGCCGCTCCAGCTTCTCGACGCCCTTCTGGTCGGTCCCCCGGGTGGGGGGCACGTCGAGGGGGCTCGGCAGGAAGTCGACCACGGCGTCGAGCAGTGGCTGGACGCCCTTGTTCTTGAAGGCCGAGCCGCACAGGACGGGGACCACGTGGTTCGAGATGGTGCCCCGGCGCAGCGCCCGGCGGAGGTCCTCGGCCGTGATCTCCTGGTCGGCGACGTAGCGCTCCATGATCGTGTCGTCGAAGGTCGAGAGGGCGTCCACCAGCTCGTGGCGGGCGGCCTCGGCGGCCTCGGCCAGCTCGGCCGGGATCGCCTCCACCGACCACTGCTCGCCCATGCCCTCCTCCCAGAGGAGGGCCTTCATGCCGAGCAGGTCGATGGCGCCCCGGAACCCTGCCTCGGCGCCCACAGGGAGCTGGACCACGGCCGGGGTGGCGTCGAGGCGGTCCCGGATCATGGCCACGGTCCGGTCGAAGTCGGCCCCGATGCGGTCCATCTTGTTCACGAAGCAGACCCGGGGGACTGCGTACTTGTTGGCCTGGCGCCAGACCGTCTCGGTCTGGGGCTCCACGCCGGCCACGGCGTCGAAGATCGCCACCGCACCGTCCAGGACCCGCAGCGACCGCTCGACCTCGATCGTGAAGTCGACGTGGCCCGGCGTGTCGATGATGTTGACCCAGGTGTCCTTCCACTTGCACGTGGTGGCGGCCGAGGTGATCGTGATCCCCCGCTCCTGCTCCTGGACCATCCAGTCCATGGTGGCGGCGCCTTCGTGGACCTCGCCGATCTTGTAGTTCTTGCCCGTGTAGTAGAGGACCCGCTCGGTCGTCGTCGTCTTGCCCGCGTCGATGTGGGCCATGATCCCGATGTTGCGGGTCCGGGCCAGGGGGAACTCTCGGATGGCGGGGGCGGAGGGCATGACGGTTCTCTTCTCGGGCTCGGGCTCGGGCTTCGGAGAAATGGCAGTGGGCGGAGCCGCGCCCAGGTGCCCGGGGACCTCGGCTACCCCGAAGCCCCGGGCTCAGCTGCTACCAACGATAGTGGGCAAAGGCCCTGTTCGACTCCGCCATCTTGTGGAGGTCCTCGCGGCGCTTCACCGCGGCGCCCACGCCGTTGGCCGCGTCCATGAGCTCGGCCGCCAGGCGCTGCGCCATCGTCTTCTCCCTCCGCTGGCGGGCGTAGCCGACCAGCCACCGGATGGAGAGGGTGCCGGCACGCCGGGGGCGGACGTCGACCGGGACCTGGTAGGTCGCGCCCCCGACGCGGCGGCTGCGGACCTCCAGCTCGGGGCGGGTGTTGTCGACCGCACGCTTCAGGACCGCGACGGGCTCGCCCTGGGTCTTGTCCCTCACGATGTCGAGGGCCTGGTACACGATGCGCTCGGCCAGCGTCCGCTTCCCCCGGGACAGGACCTTGTTGACGAGCTGGGTGACCAGGACGGAGCGGTACACGGAGTCAGGCATCAGCTCGCGGCGGGGGGCGGGGCCCTTGCGGGGCAACTCAGGCCTCCCTCTTGGCGCCGTAGCGGCTCCGGGCCTGCTTGCGGTCACGGACGCCGGACGCGTCGAGCGTTCCCCGCACGATCTTGTAGCGGACCCCGGGGAGGTCCTTCACCCGGCCGCCGCGGACCAACACGATCGAGTGCTCCTGGAGGTTGTGGCCCACCCCGGGGATGTAGGCGGTGATCTCCACGCCGCTCGTGAGCCGCACCCGGGCCACCTTGCGCAGGGCCGAGTTCGGCTTCTTGGGGGTGTTCGTGTACACGCGGGTGCACACCCCCCGCCGCTGGGGCGCGCCACGCAGGGCCGGCGTCTTGGTCTTGCCTGACTTGGACTCCCGCCCCTTGCGGACGAGCTGAGCGATCGTGGGCAACGTTGGACCTTTGGGGGATGGCTCTCGGACAGGCGCTCACCGGCGGGCGCCGGGCTCCCGGGCCACCTGGAGTGGGCACGGGGGCGCGGCGCGCCGGGCACCATTTCGCATCATAGCCGGGCGCGCTAGGAGGCGTCCTCCTCTGAAGGAGGCTCCTCGTCCGGCCCGGCCGGCGGGGGGGCCAGCCACTCGGGGACCTCGGCTCCGGCCGAGGCGGCCTCGGCCTCGGGGCCCGGCGACGGCACGTCGCGCAGCCAGGCCGCCAGGTCCTCGGTCTCGCCCTCCAGCTCGGAGGACCAGAACGGGAGGTGCTCGGCCTCGGGGGCGTCGACGGCCACGCTGCGGTAGCGGCCCATGCCGGTCCCGGCCGGGATCAGCTTGCCGATGATGATGTTCTCCTTGAGACCGAAGAGGTGATCCGACTTGCCCTCGATGGCGGCCTCGGTGAGGACTCGGGTGGTCTCCTGGAAGGATGCGGCGGACAGCCACGAGTCGGTGGCCAGCGACGCCTTGGTGATGCCCATCAGCTCGGGGCGGCCCTCGGCGGGGCGGTTGCCCTCGGTCACCAGGCCGCGGTTGACCTCGGCGTAGACGCGCGAGTCGACCCGCTCGCCCGGGAGGAAGGGCGAGTCACCCGGCTCGGCCACCGAGACCCGACGCAGCATCTGGCGCACGATCAGCTCGATGTGCTTGTCGTGGATGGAGACCCCCTGGTCCCGGTAGACCTTCTGGACCTCCTCGACCAGGTACTGCTGGGTCTCGCGGATGCCCTTGATCTCCACCAGCTCCTTGGGGTCCTTGGGCCCCTCGACCAGCGGGTCGCCGGCGGAGACCTCCTGGCCGTCGCGCACCTCGAGGTGGGCCCGGTTGGACACCGCGTAGTTGTCCTCGGCGCCCTCGTCGGACACGATCGTGATGCGCCTGCCGTTCTCCTCCTCGGCGATGCGCACCACCCCCGAGGTCCGGGCCAGCAC
>JBOGGR010000340.1:0-11349 GCA_050744025.1 Acidimicrobiales bacterium | reverse complement strand
GACGACGGGGTGGCGAGGGACCGCTTCGTCATCTGCCACAACCCCGACCAGGCCACCCGCGACGCCTCGGTGCGCGCCGAGATCATCGAGCGCCTCCAGGACAAGATCTCCGGCTCCGATGACCTCGGCCCGAAGAAGCGCGCCGAGCTCCTGGGCAAGCTCAAGACCAAGCCGGCCTTTGCCCGGATGCTGCGCACCACGCCATCGGGCAAGCTTCGCGTCGACCGGGCGGCGCTTCGCAGAGAGGCCCACCTGGACGGCAAGTACCTGCTTCGGACCTCCGACGAGAGCCTGTCGACGACCGACGTCGCCCAGGGCTACAAGGCGCTCTACGACGTCGAGCGGGGCTGGCGGGACCTCAAGTCCCGCATCCACCTACGCCCCGTGTACCACCGCAAGGGGGAGCGCATCGAGTCACACGTGCAGCTGTGCTGGCTGGACCTGCTGTTGATGCGCGTGGCCGAGATCTCCTGCGGGGACACGTGGCGCAACATCCGCGACGAGCTGGAGCGCCTGTGCCTCGTCACCTTGGCCACCAAGGAGGGCACGGTGGCCCAGCGGACCGAGCTCACCTCCCGCCAGCGCCAGATCTTCTCCGCCCTCCAGATCCCCGAGCCCCCCCGGTTCTTCGACTTCACCCCTGTCGTCGACCCCAAGTAGGGCCCGGCTCGCGTAGTAACACGACCCCTCAGCCGTAGCGCGCCCGAACTCCCTGGTCACGGGCCCTTTTTGGGGTCACCGTGTGCCTCCTATCCGTGGAAGCCGGGCACTCCGCCACCCCGCAATCGGCAAGCAGGTCGTAGAAGGTGTGAACCAGGTTCGCCGGCCGGGTTGGGTGCTCGACTTCCTCCTTCCAATCGGACAGACGATGCCCGAGTGGCTCCCGGGATTCGGCACTGAGTCCAAAAGCCGCCTGGTATTCCCCGAGCAACGCCGGCAGCTCGACGGCCTCACCCCGCCCGAACGGCTCCGGCCGCCAGTTGTGGCCTGCCAGCCAGGCGAAGGTCTTTCCGAACAGCTGGGCGTCCGGCGACAGGAACAACCCCGTCCGTCCGCCCGGAGCCACCGGGATGCGGTGGCCCTCGAACGCGTGCAGGAGCCGCGGGTAGGAGGTGCGGCCCCTGACCAGCACGGCCATGTCCCGGTAGCGGTAGCCCCGCTGGCGCAGCTGTTCGATCGTGGCGGCGATCAGCTCGGCCTCCTCGGCCTCGGTGGGCGCAGTCCAGGTCACCACCTCGGGCTCGGCCGACGGGCGATCGGGGTCCATGGTCTTGGGCAGGCGGCCCGGGATCCGGGCGGCCACGCCGTTGGCAGCTTCGATGATCCCCGGCCGGCTTCGCCGGTTGACGGTCTGCCCGTAACACGTGGCCACTCTCGGGTAGCGCCCCTCGAACTCGACGATGTTGCCCACGTCGGAGCCGCGCCACTGGTAGATGGCCTGGTCGTCGTCGCCGACGACGCACAGCTCCACCGGGGGCTCCGCCAGGCGGCGGATCAGCGCCTCCTGGGCCGGGTTGACGTCCTGGTACTCGTCGACGACGAGATGGCGGAGGGGGCCGTGGACCGCAGCGAGGACCTCGGGTCGCTGGAGAGCCGCGACCGCCTCGGTCACCAGGCGCCCGTAGGTGAGGAACCGGTACTGGTCCAGGCAGCCGTGGAAGGTCTCCACCATCTCCCGGAAGGGGTCCTCCAGCACGTCGTAGCCCAGCAGCTCGTTGTCGACCACGTCGAGGCTGGCCAGGAACTCGGAGATCGAGCTGAACAACCTGCCGGTCAGCTCCTTGACCTCGAGGCGGCGGGCCTCCCTGGTGACAAAGGCCGCCAGCCGGTGCTCGTCCAGCACGTCGTAGGTCTCGTACCTGGGGACGTGGGCTTGTAGCAGCCGAAGGCAGTAGCCGTGGATGGTGCCGACGTAGCATCCGTTCAGCCGGTCGAGGAAGCTCGATCCGAGCTCGGGGCGGTCCGCCACCCGCTCCTCGATCCGGGCCTCGAGCGACTCAGCCGCCCGTTGCGTGAACGTGAAGGCCACGACTGCCGAGGGCTCGACTCCGGTGGCGAAGAGATCGGCGACCCGCCGCGCCACCACCTCGGTCTTGCCGGAGCCCGCTGACGCGATGATCTGGAGGTGCGACCCACGATGGCGCACCGCCTCCGCCGCGTCGTCCTTCAGGACCGGGATCTGGCTGCTTCGCACCGTCTCCTCTGCACCTTGCTGGTCGAGCCGAGCACGACCCTTCTCTCCAGGGGTATCGGCGGCAGGACCAGCGGCTGAAGCCGGACGAGATCGAGCCCCGGCCGAGCCGGCCGCCGGTCTCCGGCGGGCGGGGCGGTCCTATGATCACGGGAGCAGCCGCGAGAGGGAGACCTTGGCCACGCATAGGAGAAATGACCGCTTCGCATGCCCCGGGCCGGGTGCCCACGATCGGGCGGCGCCGCCCAGGGCTCGGCCGAGCCGGTGAGCGGGGCCCTGCTCCGCTACCGGGTCATGGCCTACATCGTCGGCGTGGGCCTGCTGGTCCTGGTGCTCGCCGGGGTCCCCCTCCAGTACGCGGCCGGCCAGCCGGCCGTGGTCTCGATAGTCGGTCCCATCCACGGGTTCCTCTACATCGTCTACCTGGCGGCGTCCTACGACCTGGCCCGGCGGGCCCGCCTCACCGTGCTCCAGATGGCGGCGATGGTGGGAGCGGGGTTCCTACCCTTCCTCGCCTTCGTCATCGAGCGGCGCATCACGGGGCTGGTGGAGACCACGGTCTCCGAGAGCGGCGGCCTCGCGGGCCCGATCGCGCCGAGCGAGCCCGGCCTGTCGTAGCAGCGCGGCTCCCTGCCGGCGCCGGGACAGGCGAAGGGGCCACTGCCAGCGCCGGAGCTCCCGCTGGGGGGAAGCGGGTGCTCGACGACGCTGGCACTGACCCCTCTACCCTTGTCCAACGGGGGTGGCCCACCGAATGTTCCCGATCGGCCGCCATTTCTCCAAGAGCTCAGTCCGGGGGGAGCGTGACGGGGACGGGCCCGCGGGTGGGCGCCACTCCCACGGCCACCACGACGGCGGCCGCCACGAAGGACGCCCCCATGGCCCCGAAGGCCCAGGCGAACCCGGCGTGGGAGATGATGGCGCCGATGGCGGCCAGCCACAGCGAGCCGACCCCGTACGCGATGGCGAAGAAGACCCCGAAGGCCCCTCGGGCATCGGCCTCCCCCATGGCGTCCCCGAACAGCGACTGGAGCAGCGGGGACTCGGCGTATGCGAGCAGGCCGGCCACCGCCCCCACCACGACCAGGGCTGCCACCCTCGGGCCGACCAGCCCGAACCCGGTCAGGGCCACGGCCCCGGCCAGGTAGGCGACCAGCAGGACCGGCTTGCGCCCGACCCGGTCCGACAGGTGCCCGGCCACGACCGGCCCGACGACCCCGCCGAGGAGCAGCACGGTGAACACCGTGCCAACCATGAGGCTGCTCAGGTGGAGCCCGCTGCGCAGGTATGCGGGGACGTAGGCGGTGATGGTGCCCAGGCCCCGGCCGGCCGCCGACAGGGTCGAGGCCACCAGCACCGCCACGACCTGGCGCCGGCGCAGCATCTGCCAAAGCGACACGCCGGTGCGGCCGGCGGCCCCCACCCGGGACGCCCCTTCGCCCGCGGTGCCCCCGCCGCCCGGCTGCCCACCCCGCGGGCCCTCGCCGGCCGGCTGCCCGCCCCCGGGGCCGCCCTCATCCCCCCCGTCCTCCACCGACTCGTCCCCCCCGTGGTGACCCTCGGCCGGGAGGCGGGAGCCGACCACCACCCCGCCCAGGAGCATCGGGACGGCCAGGACCACCAGGGCCCAGCGCCAGCTCGCCACCGCGATGATGGCCGAGGCCACCAGCGGGATGGCGACCGTCCCGATGCTGCCGCCTGTCGTGTGCCAGGAGAGCACGATCCCCCGCCGCTCCGGGAACCTCTCGCTCAGGTAAGCGCTGCCGACGGGGTGCTGGGGCCAGTAGAAGAGCGAGGACGAGCACCGGGCCGCCCCGAACGCCGCGAAGCCCGGAGCCAGGGCCGCCAGCAGGCTGAGGAGACCGAGCGCCACGTTCTGGCCGCCCAGGAGGAGCCGGGCCGAGACCTTCCGCACCAGGCCGGCCGCCCCCTGCAGCACCCCGCCGAGCACGCCGGCCACGGTGAGCACGATCCCGAGGGTGGCGTAGGAGACGTGGAAGTCGGCCACCACGAACGGGTAGGTGACGGCCAGCCCGGCCGAGTAGAAGTGCTGGACGGCGTGCGAGGCAGTCATCAGGCCGATCGCCCGGCGCTCCCCCGGCTTCCAAGGCGGCAGCACGTCCGGTCCCGGACCTCAGGCCCGGCGGCCCACGATGTTGAGGCGCACGTAGTCGATCTCCCCGCCGGGCAGGCGAGCCGCCACCTCGTGCACGAAGGCGGGGCGGTCGTCCTCCCCCACCCCGGTCAGCTGCCAGCGAAGCACGACCGTGGCGAGGAAGGCCTCCAGGTCCTCCGGCGACGGGAAGCGGGTCGGCTCGGGCTGGAGCCAGCACGACACGGCCTCGAAGCCCGCTGCCGCCAGCCGCTCCTCGGTGGCCTCCGGGGTGGGGAAGCAGGTGTCGTCGACCGGCGCCCCCAGCTCGACCAGGGCCCGCTGCACGGCCGCGATGTTCCCGGCCCCCCCGCACTGGGCCACGAGCTGGCCCCCTGAGCGGAGGGCGCCGGCCAGGTTGGCGAAGAGCCGGTCGTGGTCGTGGACCCAGTGGAACGTGGCGGTGGAAAGGACGGCGCCGGCCGGGCCGGGCAGGGCGGGGAGGACCGGGTCGAGCAGGTCGCCGACGGCGAAGGACACCCGCTCCCCGTAGGGCGCCAGGCGGGACCGGGCCTCCGCGATCATCTCCGGGGAGGCGTCGAAGGCGACCACCCGCACCGCCGGGAAGGCTCCCAGCACCAGCTCGGTCACCCGGCCGGTCCCGCACCCCGCATCGAGGACCAGCTCGTCCCCTGTCAGGTCCAGGCGGCCCACCACGGCCCGACCCCACGTCACATGGGGGTTCGCCACCCGGTCGTAGGTCGCCGCATCCCAGGTCCCGGTCACCCCCGGGACAGTACCGGGCTGCTACAGGTTGCCCCGCTTGGCCTGCTCCCGCTCGATGGCCTCGAACAGCGCCTTGAAGTTGCCGGCGCCGAAGCCGGTGGCCCCCTCGCGCTGGATGATCTCCAGGAAGACCGTGGGCCGGTCTCCGATCATCTCGGCGAAGACCTGGAGCAGGTAGCCGTCCTCGTCCCGGTCGACCAGGATGTTCAGCCTGGTGAGGTCGTCCCAGGGCAGGTCGACCCCGGCCATGCGCTCCCGGGCCTCCTCGTAGTAGGCGCCCGGCACCCGTAGGAACCGCAGGCCCCGCTCCCGCAGGGCCGTGACGGTGGCGAGGATGTCCGCGGTGGAGAGCGCCATGTGCTGGACGCCGGGGCACCCGTAGTAGTCGAGGTACTCCTCGATCTGGCTCTTGCCCCGGCCCGGAGCCGGCTCGTTGATGGGGAGCTTGATCTTCGAGCCGTCCCACACCACCGTCGACATGAGGGCCGAGTATTCGGTCGAGATCTGCTCGTCGCCGAAATGGACCAGCCGGTCGAAGCCGAACACGGTGGCGTAGAAGTCGACCCACCGGTCCAGGCGCCCGAGCTCGACGTTGGCGACGACGTGGTCGAGTGCCCTCAGGCCCACTGGTGGCCCGGGCGGGCGGGTGGGGAGGTTGTCCGTGGTGAAGCCGGGCGCGAACGCCCCCGAGTAGGCGCCGCGCTCGACGAAGGTGTGCTCGGTGTCGCCGTACGCGGCGATGCTGGCCCGCGCCAGCTTGCCCCGGTCGTCCTCGTCCACCCGCGGCCCCATGCTCCCGACCGCGCCCCGGGCCAGGGCAGCGTCGTAGGCGGCGCCGGCGTCGGCCACGGTGAAACCGAGGGAACGGACACCGTCGCCGTGGGCGCGGTGGTGGGCCGCCACCTCCGAGTCCGGATGGAGGGCGCCGGTCACGAGGAAGCGGATGTCGCCCTGCTCGAGCACCCAGGAGGCCCGGTCCGTGACGCCGGTCTCGGGACCGGCATAGGCCACGACGTCGAAGCCGAGGGCCGACGCGTAGAACTGCCCTGCCTGGCGGGCGTTCCCGACCCAGAGCTCGACGTGGTCCCAACCGTCGAGGACGACCGCCCGGTCCTGTGTCGCGTTGCCGACGGCTGTGCTGCTCATGGCTGTATGCTCCTCTGGCAGTCTGTCCATCCTATCGAACGACCTGCCGTGCGAGATGTCAAGCCGCACCCGATGAGATGTGCAGGTTGACCAGCAGGCACCGGAACGCCCTGCTATTCTCTGGTCATGGTGGCCAGGCCGATCGACCAGCTCGACGCCGCTCTCATCACCGAGCTGGTGGGCACCCCCCGGGCCGGGGTGCTCGAGCTGGCCAGGCGGCTGGGGGTGGCCAGGGGCACGGTGCAGGCCCGCCTCGACAAGCTGGCAGCACGCGGCGCCATCGCCGGCTTCGGCCCCGACATCGGCCTCGCCGCGCTCGGCTACGAGGTGGTGGCCTTCGTCAGCCTGGAGATCGCCCAGGGTCGGCTCGACGACGTGGTCGCCCACCTCCGGGACGTGCCCGAGGTGCTCGAGGCCCACACCACCACCGGCCAGGCCGACCTCCACTGCCGGGTGGTGGCCCGCACCAACGAGCACCTTCAGCTCGTCATCACCCGGATCCTCGAGGTCAAGGGGATCGCCCGCAGCAGCACGGTCATCGCCCTGTCCGAGCAGATCCCCTACCGGACCCTGCCCCTCGTCGAGAGCTCCGTCGCCGGGCCGGCGACCTGAGCGGGCCCAACCGCTGCGCCGCCGGCGGGGCTCAGCCCTCGTCGGCCACGCAGCGGTTGACCAGGGTCCCGAGCCCCTCCACGGTCGTCCGCATCACCTGGCCGGGGCGCAGGAACACGGGCGGGGTGCGGCCAGCCCCCACCCCGCCGGGTGTGCCGGTGGAGATGATGTCGCCGGGCCGCAGCGTGACGATCGAGCTGAGATAGGAGACGCACTGCGCCGGGCCGAAGAGGAGGTCCGACGTCCTCGCCTCCTGCATGACCTCGCCGTCCACCTCGCAGGACAGGGCCAGGTCGGCGGCCCCGTCGACCTCGTCGGGAGTGACCAGGGCGGGGCCGACCGGGGTGGAGGCCTCGAACATCTTCCCCTGGAGGAACTGACTGGTCCGCCACTGCCAGTCCCGCATGGAGACGTCGTTGAGGACGGTGAAGCCGGCGATGTGAGCCGGGGCGTCGTCCAGGCTTACCCGCCGGGCCGCCCTCCCGACGACGACGGCCAGCTCCACCTCCCAGTCCATCTTGCCCGACTCCCTCGGCACCACCAGGGGGTCGTTGGGGCCGGTCAAGGTGTCGGCGAACTTGGCGAAGATCGTCGGCCACTCCGGCAGCTCGTGGCCCATCTCCTTGATGTGGTTGGCGTAGTTGAGGCCCAGGCACAGGACCTTCCCCGGGAAGGGCACGACAGGAGCCAGGTCGACCCCGCTCAGGTCGTGCTCCGGCCCGGAGGCCGACCGGGCCGCCTCGGCCCAGCCGGGGCCGGACGCGAGCAGGGCCCCGACGTCCGGCCACGCCATCTCGACGACCCGGTCGCCCTCGACGCGCCCCGCCGCCGTCCCGCCGTCCCGCCGCATGGTCACGACTCGCATGGTGCTCCTCTCCGCTCCTGCCGGCTCGGTGGCTCTCGCCCGGCGCTCGCCCGTCCCTGCCGGTCCCGGCGGCCGGCTCACCACCACTCTCCCACGACCGGCCTCGGTGGCCCCGGCCGGTTGCCACGTCCCCTAGGATTGCCCGATCGGCCTGATCGTGGACACCTCCGGCTCCCCGGCCGGCCGGGCCCCGCCGGGGTTGCGAGCTCGACCCGGCGTGGCCCGGGGGCTGGTGCGGGCGGCCCGCCCCAAGCAGTGGGTCAAGAACGTCCTCGTCCTGGCCGCCCCGGGGGCGGCCGGCGCCCTCACGCACGCGCACCTCCTCCTCGTGTCCCTCGGGGCCCTCGGCATCTTCTGCCTCGCGGCCAGCGGGACCTACCTCGTGAACGACGCCCTGGACGTGGCGGCCGACCGCCTCCACCCCGTCAAGCGCCACCGGCCCATCGCCGCCGGCGTGATCTCGCTCCGTCTGGCCTGGGCCGTCGGGGTGTCCGCTCTCGTGGCCAGCGTCGCGCTGGCCTGGGCCCTGGCCGGGCCGAACCTCACGATCGTGGTGGGGGCCTACGCCGCCATCACCCTCGCCTACAGCGCCTGGCTCAAGCACGAGGCGGTCCTCGACCTGGCGGCCGTCGCCGCCGGCTTCGTCCTGCGGGCCATCGCCGGCGGGGTCGCCATCGAGGTGGTGCTCTCCCCCTGGTTCGTGATCGTGGCCTCCTTCGGCTCGCTCTTCATGGTCGCCGGCAAGCGGGACGCCGAGCACCGCGAGCTGGGTGACGCCAGGGGCGGCCACCGGGTCACCCTGGCCGAGTACTCCCCCGCCTTCCTGCGCTACGTCCGGTCCCTCGCCTCGGCCGTGGCCATCGCCGCATACTGCCTCTGGGCCTTCGAGAAGGCCGGCCCCGCGGGCCACGCCGCCATCTGGTTCGAGCTGTCGATCGCCCCCTTCGTGGTCGCCATCCTCCGCTACGCCCTGCTCATCGACGCCGGCCAGGGCGCCGCCCCCGAGGAGGTGGTCCTCGGGGACCGGACCCTGCAGGTGCTGGGCCTGGCCTGGGTGCTCGTCTTCGCCCTCGGCGTGTATGGGCTCTGACCCGCCGGCGACCGAGCTGCTGAGCGGGTGGGGACGGACCGCGCCGAGCGCGGCGCACGTCCTGCGGCCGTCCTCCGCCTCCCCGGCGCACCGGGGCGAGCTGGCTCGGCTGCTGGCGGCCGGCGGCACGGGCGGGGCCGGCGGCCTCATCCCCCGCGGCCTGGGCCGCAGCTACGGGGACGCCGCCCAGTGCGCCGGCGGCACGGTCGTCGACGCGACCGGCCTCGACCGCATCCACGGGTTCGACCCGGCCACGGGCGAGGTCACGGTGGACGCCGGCGTCAGCCTCGGGACCCTGATGCGGGTGTTCCTCCCCCGGGGCTGGTTCGTGCCGGTGACGCCCGGGACGCGCTTCGTCACGGTCGGGGGCGCCATCGCCGCCGACGTCCACGGCAAGAACCACCATGTGGACGGCAGCTTCGCCACCCACGTCCGCTCCTTGACGCTGGCGACACCGACCGGGGTGCACCGTCTCGGCCCGGGTGCCGGGCCCGGGGACGGGGACGCCGGCGCCCGGCTCTTCTGGGCCACCGCCGGCGGGATGGGGCTGACCGGCCTGGTCCTCGACGCCACCATCGGACTGCTCCCGGTGGAGACCACGCGCATCCGCGCGGACACAGACCGGGTGGCCGACCTGGACGCCCTCATGGCACTCATGGCCAGAGGGGACGAGGAGCACCGCTACTCGATGGCGTGGGTCGACAGCCTGGCTCGCGGCCGCCACCTGGGCCGCTCGATCCTCATCCGCGGCGACCACGCCAGGCGGGACGAGCTGCCCCCGCCCGAGCGGGCCCCGGGCCGGGCGCTGGCCTTCGACCCGTCCGTGCGGCTGGAGGCGCCGCCGTTCGCCCCCAGCAGCCTCCTCAACCGGGCCACGGTGCGGGTGTTCAACGAGCTGTGGTTCCACAAGGCACCCAGGCACCGCCAGGGCGGGATCGAGACACTGACCTCCTTCTTCCACCCGCTCGACATGGTGGGGGGCTGGAACCGCCTGTACGGGCCACGGGGCTTCGTCCAGTACCAGTTCGTGGTGCCCTTCGGCGCCGAGGACACGCTCCGGACGGCGCTCGAGCGCCTGAGCGGGGCCGGGTGCGCCTCCTTCCTCACCGTCCTCAAGCGCTTCGGCGCAGGGGCCGGGCCGCTGTCGTTCCCGATGCCGGGCTGGACGCTGGCCCTGGACATCCCGGCGGGCACGCCCGGGCTGGGGCCCCTCCTGGACGAGCTCGACGAGGCCGTCGCCGGGGCCGGGGGCAGGGTCTACCTGGCCAAGGACGCCCGTCTCCGGTCGGAGCTGGTCCCGGTGATGTACCCGCGCCTCGCCGAGTGGCGGGCCGCCAGGGACGGGGCCGACCCCGAGGGCGTGCTGCGCTCCGACCTGTCCCGGCGCCTCGGGTTGACCGGCGCCGGCCCCCCTGCCCCCGAGAGGAGGACCTCGTGAACGATGCCTTCTCCCTGCCGCAGTCCGTGCTCGTCCTCGGGGGCACCTCCGAGATCGCCCGGGCCACGGTGCGGGCCCTCGTGGCCCGGCGGGCCAGGGACGTGGTGCTCGCCGGGCGCGACCGGGACGGGCTCCTCGCCGCGGCCGCCGAGGCCACCGCCGCCGGCGCCACGACCGTGGCGACCCTCCCCTTCGACGCCACGGACGTCGAGCACCACGGCGAGGTGATCGGCAAGGCCTTCGCCGAGCACGGGGGCTTCGACCTCGTGCTGATGGCCGTGGGCGTGCTCGGCCGCCAGGAGGACCACGAGGCCGACCCCGCCGCCACCGCCCGGCTCATCACCTCCAACTTCACCGGGCCGGCCGCCGCCTGCCTGGTGGTGGCCGACCGGCTCCGGGCCCAGGGGCGGGGGACACTGGTCGTGCTGTCCTCGGTGGCCGGGGAGCGGGTGCGCCGGGCCAACTTCGTCTATGGGTCCTCCAAGGCCGGTCTCGACGGCTTCGCCCAGGGACTGGGCGACTCGCTGTCCGGGTCCGGTGCCCGAGTCCTGGTCGTGCGGCCCGGGTTCGTCCGCACCCGCATGACCGCTGGCACGAAGGCGGCGCCGCTGGCCACGACCGCCGACGCCGTGGCCGACGTCGTCGTGGCGGGCCTCGCCAGGGGAGCGGAGGTGGTCTGGGCCCCGGCGTCCCTCCGGTGGCTGATGGCCGTGTTCCGCCACCTGCCGAGGGCCGCAGCCCGCCGCCTCCCGGTCTGATGACCGGCGCCGTCCTGGCACCGAGCCACCCCGGGGTGGCCCGGAGCGGGGGCACGATGGCTCAGGGTCAGGCACTGGCCGTCGTCGCCGTCTACCTGGTGCTGGCGGGTGCCCTCCTCGCCCCGGCGTGGCTGTCCCACGGGCAGCGGTGGGCAGGCGGGGAGGGGGACCCCGAGCAGGTGATGTGGTTCCTGGCCTGGTTCCCGTTCGCCCTCGGCCACGGCCACAGCGGCCTGCTCACGAACTACCTCATGGCCCCCGGGGGGGCCAACCTGATGTGGAGCACGTCCACTCCCCTCCTGGCCGTCCTCCTGGCTCCGGCCACCCTCACCCTCGGGCCCGTCACCTCCTACACCCTCGCCCAGACCCTG
>JBOGGR010000339.1:0-1709 GCA_050744025.1 Acidimicrobiales bacterium | reverse complement strand
CCCCAGTCGGGGGCCACCCGGGTGCGAAGCAGGGTGGCCAGCACCGCTCGGCTCACCGGGGTCGCGACCCAGCGCTGGATCCGCAGGGACCCCCCACGGTCGTAGGGCCCCCAGGACGCTGGGGGGCTCAGGGCCACCACCCCCGCCACCCCACCGTAGGTCCCGGCGTGCAGCAGCGCGGCGGCGCCACCCAGGCTCACGCCCACTGTGACCACGGGGAGGCCCGGAGGGGCGGCGGCCACTGCGGCCGCGACGTCATGGATCTCCGTGCGACCCAGGGTGCACCGGCCTCCCGAGCGGCCGTGGCCCCGGAGGTCGGGCACGACCACGTGCACATCGGCAGCCAGTCGGTGGGCAAGGGCATGGATCGCCGGAGCCCGGGACCAGTTGACGAAGCCATGGACCAGGACGACCGCCAAGGGGGCTGACGGAGGCCCCTCCAGGCGGGCCACCGAGAGCCGCGTCCCGTCGCCGGCAATGAGAGACAGCCGCTCGCGTCGGCGGTAGCGAGGGGGGACCACGTACTTGCGGGCCCATCCACCCACAGCGAAGGCGGCACCGGGCACCGCAGGAACCGCCCTCACCACTGTCCTCCTGCCCCGGTCGCCTCCCGGCCTAGCGGGCCGTCGGGCTCCTGGCCTCCCGCTCGGCCACGGCCTGGTCCTCGAGGCAGAGCCGGGCAGCTGGCACCGCCTCCAGCCGCCCCTCGTCGATGGATCGACCGCAGGCTTCGCACGTGCCGTACGTGCCCTCCCCCAGCCGCTGGAGGGCGTGCTCGACATCGGCGAGCTCCGCCTCCACCTGCTCGTAGATGGAAAGATCGCGCTCCCGGTCGAAGGTCTCGGTGCCGACGTCGGCCTGGTGCTGGTCGGCGGACGACAGCTCGGAAAGGCTGTCCCCCTCCGACTGGGTGGTGAGCCCGGCCTCCACGAACTCGTCCCGCAACCCGGCCAGCCTGGTCCTTTCCTCGTCCAGATGCTGGCGAACGTCGGCCTCGTCCATCGCCCGATGGTACCCGTCGGCCGCCCGGCGGCAACCATCCTGTAGGTTCCAGCCCCAGGCGGCCGCCGCGACAGGAGACGACGCGATGGGAGCGAGGAAGCCGGACGTGACAGCGGCCGAGCTCGGGGCCCTCGACCTGCGGGTCGGCCGAGTGGCATCCGTCGAGGCGTTCCCCGAGGCCCGCCGGGCGGCCTGGAAGCTGACCGTCGACTTCGGACCCGACGTCGGCGTGCTGGCGAGCAGCGCCCAGGTGACGAACTACTCCGCCGAGGAGCTGGCGGGCCGGCTCGTGATCGGTGCCGTGAACCTCGGCGCCAAGCGCATCGCCGGGTTCGTGAGCCAGTGCCTGGTGCTGGGCGCCGTCGAGGAGAGTGGCCTGGTGACCCTGCTGGCCCCCTCGGCCTCGGTGCCGGTAGGCACCCCCGTCGGCTGATCGTTGTGCCCGCCCACTGGCCGTTGGTGCAGCCCGGATAGCGGCACCGGCCCTGGTCACCGACCTGGAGGGCCTTGCGCAGGGCCGAGGTGAGGACCCGGGAGCGCCGGCCCGGGTCCATCGGGGTCTTGTTGGGGCCCTCTGCCAGCGTGCGGACGGCGCCGTCGCAGGCAAGCCGGCGCATGGTCTCCGGACAAGGCGCCGGGCCGTCCTCCAGTTGGCAGCGACCTTCGTAGTTCCTGGCGGCGAGCACGTCCGCATCGACGTGGACCAC
>JBOGGR010000338.1:0-4900 GCA_050744025.1 Acidimicrobiales bacterium | reverse complement strand
GTCCCGCCACGCCCGCCCGCCCGGCCGGGCCGCCTGCCCAGGGCCGGCCGGATGGCCTCGCCCCGGGTGGCCAGGAGAGGCTACGCCAACCCCTGGCTCACCCTCCTCGCCGTTGCCCTGGGCGTGGTCATGGTCGGTCTCGACGGCACGGTCGTGGCCATCGCCAATCCGGTCATCGGCCGCGACCTCCACGCCACCCTCTCCGGCCTGCAGTGGGTCACCAACGGGTACCTGCTGTGCCTGGCCGTTCTGATGATCACAGCCGGCAAGCTGGGGGACCGCTACGGGCGCAAGCGGGTGTTCCTCGCCGGCGTCGTCGGCTTCGCCCTGGCGTCGCTCGGCTCGGGACTGTCGGCGAGCATCGGGATGCTGATCGCGTTCCGCTGCCTGCAGGGGGTGGCGGGGGCGCTGCTCATGCCGAGCACCCTGGCCATCCTGCGAGGGGCCTTCCCCCCCCAGCGCCTCGAGATGGCCGTGGGGATCTGGGGCGGGACCTCGGCCGTCGCGATCGCCGCCGGCCCCATCGTCGGCGGGCTGCTGGTGCAGCACGTGTCCTGGCAGTCGGTCTTCTACATCAACCTGCTGGTCGGGGCCGTCGCCCTGGCCGTCGGGGGCTGGGTGGTGGCCGAGTCCCGCGACGAGCGGCCGGCCCGCTCGCTCGACCTGCCGGGGGTGGCCCTCCTGTCGGGGGCCCTCTTCTGCCTGGTGTGGGGCATCATCAGGTCGCAGGGGCACGGCTGGGGCTCGGCCCAGACCATCGGCTTCCTGGCCGGCGCCGGCGCTCTGTTCGTCGCCTTCGTCCTGCGGGAGCGGATCACCGAGCACCCTCTGATCCCGCTGCGGCTGTTCCGGTCGGTGTCGCTCTCGGCCGGGGTCGTCCTGTCGGTCCTGGTGATGTTCGCCCTGTTCGGCGTGCTGTTCTTCCTGACCCTGTACCTGGAGCGTGTGCACGGGTTCTCGCCCGTGGCTGCCGGCGTGCGGGTGCTCCCCCTCACGGCGGTGTTCATGGTCAGCGCTCCGCTGGCCGGCTGGATCATGAGCAGGTGGGGCCCCCGCCCGCCGATCGTGGCCGGCATGGCAATGATCGGTGCCGCCTTCCTCGGGCTGGCCCACCTCGGCGTGGACTCGCCGTACCTCGGGCTGTGGCCCTGGTTCGTGCTGGTCGGGTTCGGCATGGGCTTCGTCCTGATCGGCGCCACCCAGGCCATCGTGGGCAACGCCGCGGTGGACGAGGCCGGGGTGGCCTCGGGCCTCCAGCAGACGGCCACCCAGCTGGGAGGGGTGCTGGGCACGGCCGTCCTGGGTGCGGTGATGACGTCGGTGGTGGCCCGGGTCCTGGCCGGGAAGCTGGTGGCGGCCGGGGTCCCGGCGGCGGTGGCCGGCCGGTTCACCGCCGCCGCCCCTGCCGTGGCCCAGGGCATCGCCCCGGTGTCCCGGGGCACGCCGGCGCCCCTCGCCCACGCCATCACCCACGCCAGCTACCTCTCGTTCATGACCGGCCTGCACGTCGCCATGGTCATGGGGGCGGTGGTGGCCTTCGTGGGGGCGGCGCTGGCCATGGCCGTCCGCAGCGGCCGGGCGGTCGAGGGCGGGAGCGCCGTCGTCTGAGGCCGATCCTCTGGCCGTGGGTCGGGGCCCCCGGGCGCCGGGGCGGCCTCCGGCGGTCGGACGCCTGCGGCATGTCCTACGTGACGGCGTCTGGCTACCCTCGGAGGACGTGAGGACAACCGGCTCGGGCCCCCGGTGAAGGTCCACCTCGTCGACGGGACCTACGAGCTGTTCCGCCACCACTTCGGACGGCCGTCGCACGTCACGGCGGCCGGGCTGGAGGTGGCCGCCACCCGGGGGGTGCTCGCCTCGCTGCTGGACCTGCTGGAGGGCGGCGCCACCCACGTCGGGGTGGCGACCGACCACGTGATCGAGTCGTTCCGCAACGCCCTCTGGCCCGGCTACAAGACCGGCGAGGGCGTGGCCCCCGAGCTGCTGGCCCAGTTCCCGCTCCTGGAGGAGGCGGTGGACGCCCTCGGGCTGGTGGTGTGGCCCATGGTGGACCTGGAGGCCGACGACGCCCTGGCGTCGGCCGCCGCAGTCGCGAGCGAGGACGGCCGCGTGAGCCAGGTCCTGATCTGCACCCCGGACAAGGACCTGGCCCAGTGCGTGGACGGGGCGAGGGTGGTCCAGCTCGACCGCCGCTCGGCCGGCGCGCCACGGCGAACTGTGTTGGCGCAGGGCCATATAGCACCCGTACGCCAACACAGTTCGCCGGCCGAGCCCCCCGGGCGGGCCGAGCCCCCCGGGCGGGCCGAGCCCCCCGGGCCCGGGGTCGTCACCGACGAGGCCGGGGTGTGGGCACGCTTCGGGGTGGGGCCGGCGTCCATCCCCGACTGGCTCGCCCTGGTCGGGGACTCGGCCGATGGCTTCCCGGGGCTGCCGGGCTGGGGGGCCAAGTCGGCGTCCGCGGTCCTCGCCCGCTACACGCACCTGGAGGCCATCCCGGACGCGCCCGGGCAGTGGGAGGTGACGGTCCGGGGCGGCGCCAGGCTGGCGGCCACGCTGGCCGGCCAGCGGGACCGGGCCGGGCTCTTCAGGGACCTCGCCACCCTGCGGGTCGACAGGGCTCTGCTGGCCGGCGTCGACGAGCTGGCCTGGGCCGGGCCGGCCGGCGCCTTCTCCGCCCTGTCCCGGCGCCTGGACGCCGCCGGCCTCGCCACCCGAGCCCGGTCGCTGGCCGCCGCGCGGCTGCGGCCGGTGGCGGACCCTGGGCTGAGGCCGGCTGCCGCCCCCCGGCTGGGCCCGGCTGCCGCCCCCCGGCTGCGGCCGGCGCCGGGCCACGAGCCGCCGGTAGCCTGACGCCATGCCCGAGCGCCCGATGAGCCAGCGCCTGGAGGAGCTGGCTGCCCGCAAGGCGGAGGCCCTCCGGGCCGGCTCGGCCCGGGCGATCGAGCGCCAGCACGCGAAGGGCAAGATGACGGCCAGGGAGCGCCTCGACTACCTGTTGGACGAGGGGTCGTTCCAGGAGCTGGACATGCTGGCCCGCCACCGGGCCCACGGGATGGGGATGGAGGCGAGCCGGCCCTACACCGACGGCGTGGTCACGGGGTTCGGCACGATCGACGGCCGCCGGGTGTGCGTGTTCAGCCAGGACCCGACCGTGATGGGGGGCTCGCTCGGGGAGGTCTTCGGCGAGAAGATCCACAAGGCCATGGACCTGGCCGCCTCGGTCGGCGTCCCCCTGATCGGCCTCAACGACGGGGGTGGCGCCCGGGTCCAGGAGGGCGTCGTCGGCCTCCACTGCTACGGGGGGATATTCCGCCGCAACGTCGCCGCCTCCGGGGTGATCCCCCAGATCTCGGTCATCCTCGGGGCCTGCGCAGGGGGGGCGGTCTACAGCCCGGCCATGACCGACTTCATCTTCATGGTGAGGGAGACGTCCCACATGTTCATCACCGGCCCCGACGTCGTGAAGACGGTGACCGGGGAGGACGTGACCCTGGAGCAGCTCGGCGGGGCCATGAGCCACGCCACCAAGTCCGGGGTGGCCACCTTCGTCAGCCCGGACGAGAAGGCCTGCCTCGACGACGTGCGCTACCTCCTCTCGTTCCTGCCGTCCAACAACCTGGAGGAGCCCCCGGCAGTGGTCCCGGCAGACGACCCGGCCCGGGCGGCGCCGGAGCTGAGCGAGCTGATGCCGGCCAGCCCCAACCAGCCGTACGACATGAAGAAGGTCCTGGCCGGGGTGCTCGACGAGGGCGAGTACGTCGAGTACTTCCCCCACTGGGCCCTGAACCTGACGTGCGGCCTCGGCCGGCTCGACGGACACGTGGTCGGCGTCGTGGGCAACCAGCCGTCGGTCCTGGCCGGCGTGCTCGACATCGACTCCTCCGAGAAGGGCGCCCGGTTCGTGCGGACGTGCGACGCGTTCAACATCCCGATCGTCACCTTCGTGGACGTGCCCGGCTTCATGCCCGGCACCGACCAGGAGTACGGGGGGATCATCCGCCACGGGGCGAAGCTGCTGTACGCCTACTGCGAGGCCACCGTCCCCATGATCCAGGTCGTGACCCGAAAGGCCTACGGAGGCGCGTACGTGGTCATGAGCTCCAAGTCCATCGGCGCCGACCTGGCCTTCGCCTGGCCGTCGGCGGAGCTGGCCGTGATGGGCCCGCAGGGGGCGGTCGAGATCGTCCACCGCCGGGAGCTGGCCCAGGCGGGCGACCCCCTGGCCCGTCGGGCCGAGCTCGTGGAGGAGTACACCGAGCGCTACGCCAACCCCTACGTCGCCGCCGAGCGGGGCTACGTGGACGACGTCATCGATCCGGCCGACACCCGGCGGGTCCTGATCCGCAGCCTGGCCATGCTGCGCTCCAAGCGGGAGGACCTCCCCAAGCGCAAGCACGGCAACGTCCCCCTGTGACCGACCCACCTCCCCCCCCGCAACCTCCCCCTGTGACCGGCCCACCTCCCCCCCCGCCGGCCGTGGTGGCAGCCATCGTGGCGGCCGTGGACGCCTGCTGGCCCCGCCCGGCCCCCACGCCCGAGGCCCCCCCGCCGTCGCCGGCCTGGCGGTTCTCCGGGCGATGGTGGACCCTGCCCGTCCCGGTGCGCCGGGACCGGCCCTGGGCCACCCGGTGACCCAGCCCGTCGTCGCGGTCGCGGCCCCCGAGCTCAGCACCGTCGCGGACGACGAGGTGGTGGTCCACGTCCCGGCCGGCCTCGGCCGTCCCGCCCGGGTGCTGCGCCGGTCGGGCCTGCGTCCGGGCGAGGAGGTCGACCTCGCCGGGCTCCTGGCCGGTCACGGCCCCGGGCCAGCAGGGCCCCCCGGGCCAGCCGGGCCCCCCGGGCCAGCCGGGCCCCCCGGGCCAGCCGGGCCCCCCATCCCAGCCTGGGGCCGTGTCCGCAC
>JBOGGR010000337.1:0-5774 GCA_050744025.1 Acidimicrobiales bacterium | reverse complement strand
GCCGTGACCCGGGCCGGCGGTCGAGCGGGCGCCGGGGTGGGATCTCGGCCACCGGGAGGCGGGTGCGGGGCCCGCTCCAGGGACCGGGCGGGGCCATGAGCCGGTCGGCGAGGGCATAGGCGACGTGCTCGTAGTTGACGCGCCAGCCCCGGAAGTGGGGCCAGGCCTCCTCCGCGCTGCGCTCGGCCGGGAAGCCGGCCAGCTCCAGGCGGGCCACGGCGCCCCGGAACTCCTCCCATCCCAGGTCGATGGGCTGGTCGGGACCGGGGTCCGGGTCGTAATCGATCCCCTCGACGCTGGCGATCTCGCGGAGGGCGTAGAAGCCCATGCGCAGGGAGAGGCGGGCCTGGGACGGGGCGCGAGACGGGGACAGCGCCAGGTACATGGCGGCCGAGTCGAGCACCGCCAGGAGGCCGATCAGCCAGGAGTAGAGCGGCTGGGGGGACCGGAACCACAGCAGCGACGGGTAGTTGGTATGGCTCTCGGCCACGTCGGCGGCCCAGGCCTCCCATGCCGAGTAGAAGCCGGGCAGGTCGTCCATGATCCCGACCAGCTGGTGGCGGGCCAGGAGCTCGGGCCCCCAGGCCGGCTCGCCGGCGCGGCTGGCCAGCATGGTCACGAGGACCTCGCGGCGGTTGAACGAGGCGTACAGGGCCGGGAGGTAGGCGATCTGGAGGGCAACGATCACTATGCCCGTGGCCGCGGCGAGGAGGTTGACGGCCACCGTCCCCGGATGATGGGGAAGGGCGAAGCCGAGGGTGAACATGAAGGACCCGGCCTCCTCGAAGGCCGGCCCCAGGCCTGCCCCCATCACCGGCCAAAGGATGAGGGCCCAGCCGACCAGGGTGAGGCCCACCCACCAGGTGAGCAGGGCCAGCAGGGCCACCGGCTCGGCGACGGTGAGCAGCCGGTCCTTGGATTCGTAGGTGGCGAGGCGGCGAGCCGCCAGGCGGAACGACGCCCGCACCGCCGCGAGGACGGCGCGCGACACCGCCTCGCGGCTGGGGGGACGGGGCACCACCAGGACCCGGACCACGCTCACGCCAGTGGACATCAGCAGGAGGATGCCTATGGCGAACCCGACCCAGGGGGCCCACGTCATGGGCCTCCGGCCCCCACCGGGCCGCGGTAGGCTCGAATCACGGTGTTGTAATTATCCACAGGGCCTGTGGAGGAAGGGGAGCGGGGCGGTGCCTGCACGGGCGGCCGGAGGCGCGGGACGGCGGGTCGGCCTGTGAGCGACGCCTTCTGCCACCTGCACACCCACACCGAGTTCTCGATGCTGGACGGGGCGGCCCGCGTCACCGAGGCGGTGGCTGCTGCAGTGGCCGACGGCCAGCCCGCCCTCGGGATCACGGACCACGGCAACATGTACGGCGTCCTCGACTTCTACCGGGAGTGCCGGGCCCAGGGGATCAACCCGGTGATCGGGACGGAAGCCTACATGGCGGCCGAGAGCCGCCACGAGAGGCCGGCGCGGCGGGGGAAGGTCGACGACGACACCGGTGGCGACGTCGAGGGAGGGGAGAAGCTCTACTACCACCTGACGCTGCTGGCCGAGAGCGACCAGGGCTACCGCAACCTGATGAAGCTGTCCAGCGCCGCCTACCTGGAGGGCTACTACTACAAGCCCCGGCTGGACTGGGAGCTGCTGGAGCGCCACCACGACGGGATCATCGCCACCACCGGGTGCCTTGGGGGCATCGTGCTCCAGGCCCTGCGCAAGGACGACGCCGCCGCGGCGAAGCGGACGGCCGGCCGGCTGCAGGACATCTTCGGGCCGGAGCACCTCTTCGTGGAGCTCCAGGACCACGGCCTGCCCGAGCAGCGCCGGACGAACCCCATGCTCGCCCAGCTGGCCGCCGAGATCGGCGCCCCCCTGCTCGCCACCAACGACAGCCACTACACCCGCCGGGAGGACGCCACCGCCCACGACGCCCTCCTGTGCGTGCAGACGGCGCGCACGATCGACGACCCCAACCGGTTCAAGTTCGACGGCGAGGAGCACTACCTGAAGACGGCGGCCGAGATGCGGGCGCTGTTCGCCGAGCTCCCCGAGGCCTGCGACAACACGCTCTGGGTCGCAGAGCGGGCCCACGTGGAGATCGAGTTCGGCAAGCCCCGGCTGCCCGAGTTCCCCCTGCCCGACGACTTCCGGGACGCCGGCCCGACGTACGAGGCCTGCGCCGCCGCCTACCTCCGCCACCTCACGTACGAGGGGGCAGAGGCTCGTTACGGCACGCCTGTCCCGCCTGCGGTGGCCGAGCGCGTCGACTACGAGCTGTCGGTCATCGCCGACATGGGGTTCTCGGCGTACTTCCTCGTCGTCTGGGACCTCATCCGCCACGCCCGCCAGTCGGGGATAAGGGTGGGGCCCGGGCGCGGGTCGGCCGCCGGGTGCTGCGTGGCCTACTGCCTTCGCATCGTGGACCTGGACCCCATCCGGTTCGGCCTCATCTTCGAGCGGTTCCTCAACCCCGGGCGCAAGCAGATGCCCGACATCGACATGGACTTCGACGAGCGCTACCGGGGAGAGATGATCAGGTACGCCACCGAGCGCTACGGGTGGGACCACGTGGCCCAGATCGTCACCTTCTCCACCATCAAGGCCAGGGCCGCGGTGCGGGACGGGGCCAGGGTCCTCGGCCTCCCCTACGTGGTGGGGGACAGGGTCGCCAAGGCCATGCCCCCGCTCGTGATGGGGCGCGACACGCCCCTGGGCGCCTGCCTGGAGAAGGTGGAGGGCCACGAGGACGGCTGGAAGATGGCCGCCCCGCTCCGGGAGATGTACCAGGCCGACCCCGAGGCCCGCCGCGTGATCGACGTGGCGAGGGGCCTGGAGGGCCTGCGCCGCCAGGACTCGATCCACGCCGCCGCGGTCGTGATCACCCACGAGCCCCTCACCGAGCACCTCCCGATCCAGCGCAAGCCCGAGCCGGCCGGGAGCGCCGCCGACGCGCCTGTCGTGACCCAGTACGAGATGCACGGGGTGGAGGAGCTGGGCCTGCTCAAGATGGACTTCCTCGGCCTGCGCACCCTGTCGGTGATCGAGCAGGCCCTCGACCTGGTGGGGGCCTCCACCGGGGCCCGCCCCGACATCGACGCCGTCCCCCTCGACGACGAGGAGACGCTCGCCCTCCTGCGGCGGGGCGACTCCATAGGGGTGTTCCAGCTGGAAGGGGGCCCCATGCGGGCCCTGATGCGGTCGCTCGCCCCCACCAGCTTCGACGACGTGGCCGCCCTCTGCGCCCTCTACCGGCCCGGGCCCATGGCCGCCAACATGCACAACGACTACGCCGACCGCAAGAACGGGCGCAAGCCGGTGAGCCACCTCCACCCCGACCTGGAGGAGGTGCTCGGGGACACCTGGGGGCTCATGATCTACCAGGAGTCGATGATGCTGGTGGCCCAGCGCATCGCCGGCTATTCGATGGCCGAGGCGGACAACCTGCGCAAGGCCTGCGGCAAGAAGATCAGGTCCCTCATCGCCGCCGAGCGCGAGAAGTTCGTCGCCGGCTGCGAGCGCACCGGCCACGGGGCCGACCTGGGCACGCGCCTCTTCGACATCATCGAGCCCTTCGCCGACTACGCCTTCGGGAAGGCCCACGCCTACGGCTACGCGCTCGTGGCCTACCAGACGGCCTGGCTCAAGGCCCACCATCCCGTCGAGTACCTGGCTGCCCTCCTCACCTCCGTAAAGGACGACAAGGACAGAACAGCCGTCTATCTGGCCGAGTGCCGTGCCCACGCGATCCGGGTGCTCGTCCCCGACGTCAACCTCTCTGCGGCCGGCTTCACCGCCCGTCCCCCGGATCCTGGCGGTCCCCACGGCCAGAGAGGGTCCATCCCATTCGGCCTGGCCGCCGTTCGCAACGTGGGCAGCAGCCTCGTCGCCCACATCGTCGACGAGCGGGAGCAGGGCGGCCCGTACCGGGACTTCTACGACTTCTGCGCCCGCGTCGACCCGACGGTCCTCAACAAGCGCAGCGTCGAGTCCCTCGTGAAGGCCGGAGCATTCGACTCGCTCGGTCATCCCCGCAAGGGCCTCTGCCTCTCCTTCGAGCAGATCGTGGACAAGACGCTCGCCCGCCGCCGGGAGGCGGACCTCGGGATCATGACCCTGTTCGGCTCCGGGTCCGGCTTCGGCTCGCCCGGCGGGGGTGGGCACGGGGCGGGGGAGGAGCAGGGCTGCCATTTCGACGACGCCAGGGTGGAGATGCCGGACCTCGAGTTCGACAAGGGCCAGCGGCTCGCCTTCGAGAAGGAGATGCTCGGGCTGTACGTGAGCGACCATCCCCTCATGGGGGTGGAGGCCGCCCTCCGCCGCCTCACGGAGGTCAGCCTGGCCGAGCTCAGGGACTCGGGCGCCGCCGGGACGCTCGCCGAGGGGTCGGTCCGGGTGGTGGGCGGGGTGGTGACCAACCTCTCCCCGCGCTGGACCAGGCGGGGCGACCTGATGGCGACCTTCGTCCTGGAGGACCTGGAGGCGGCGATGGAGGTGTTCGTCTTCCCGCGGGTCATGCAGGAGTACGGGACCCTCCTTCAGGACGACGCCGTCGTCTGCCTGAAGGCCCGCCTGGACACGCGGGACGACCAGCCGAAGCTCGTCTGCCTGGAGGTGAGCCGCCCCGACCTGGCTCCTGCCGGGAGCCGGCCGCTCGAGATCTCCCTGCCGGTGGGGACCCTCACGGAGTCCCGCGTGACCAGGCTCAGGTCCCTGCTCTCCGAGCACCCGGGGGACTCGCCGGTCCACCTGCACGTCGGGCGGACCGTGCTCCGCCTCCCCGAGCAGTTCAACGTCGACCCCCGCCGGGGACTGCTCGGGTCGCTGCGGGAGCTGTTCGGGGTGGGCGCGGTGGTGGGCTGAGGGCGCCTCCTCCCGGCGCGGTCCGCCCCCACGTGGAACAAGCGGCCCGCCATCCAATATCCTGGGGGTATCCGGGATCGGACGGGAGCACATCTACTGACCATGGCGACAGAGGTCGACACCAAGGACTGCACAGCACTCAGCGATGCCGAGCTGGACGAGATGGCCGACATCTGCACGGACGGCCCGGCCGGCTTCGACGTCGGGTTCCTCTCCAAGCAGCCCGACGCGTGGGTGCTGGTCACACAGGCCCGGGAGGGCAACCGTCTGGTCGGGTTCTCCTTCTGCACGCTGGAGCGCATAGGGGGCACGCCGTCGCTCCTCATCGGGGTGGCGTCGGTCAAGCGCAGCTCACGGCGCGACTCGGTGCTGCGGGCGCTCATGGGCGACCAGTACCGCCGGGCCGTGCTGGCCTTCCCCGACGAGTACGTCCTCGTCGGGACGAGGATGATGGAGCCCGGCGCCTTCGCCGCGTTCAAGGGCCTGGAGGAGGTCGTCCCGCGGCCCGACCACCGGGCGACCGGGGAGGAGCGGGCCTGGGGACGCCGGCTGGCCAAGCGCTTCGGCGCCGAGGGGCGGATAGACGACCGCACCTTCGTGCTGGTCGGCGACGGCTCCGTGGCCGGCGTGCTCGATCACACCCCCCAGAGGCCCGAGGGAGAGGACGCCGCCGTGACTGCTTTCTTCGACGGCCTGGACGCTGCGCGCCACGACTCCCTCGTGACCTTCGGCTGGGCGATGGCCGAGGATCTGGCGGCCGGCCGTCTCGGCCGGTAGGCCTCCCGCCTCGGCCGGTCCCCGGCCCCCCGCCTCGGCCGGTCCCCGGCCCCCCGCCTCGGCCGGTCCCCGGCCTCCCGCCTCGGCCGGTCCCCGGCCTCCCGCCTCGGCCGGCCCCCGGCCTCCCGCC
>JBOGGR010000336.1:0-4197 GCA_050744025.1 Acidimicrobiales bacterium | reverse complement strand
ACGCTGTGGTGGCCAACCACTCGGGGGTGCTGGACCCCGGGGTCGTGGCCTTGGTGGTGGAGATCGTCTCGCCCGGGTCCAGGACCACCGACCGCCTCACCAAGCCGGCCATCTACGCACGGGCGGGCATCGAGTTCTACTGGCGGGTGGAGCTGGACGAGGGCCCGACCATCGTCGCCCACCGCCTGCACCGGGGTGCCTACGTCGAGCAAGCCTCGGCCAGCGCGGTGGAGCGGCTGGTCTTGGACGAGCCCTTCCCCATCGCTTTGGAGCCAGGAGACCTCAGACCCTGAGGCAATGTCCTTGGACTCGGAGAGATCCTGAGTCGGGTACGGGACAGGGGGCCAAGATGGAGCCTGTCATCACCCGAGATCGCCAAAGGCGAAGTCCGATCGCTCGGCTCCGCCCGATCTCATGATAGCGCTTGACACCGCAGTGCTCAGGCGGTGGATGCTCTGCTCAGGACGCCTGAACAGTGCGCCGGGGGAATGCCGATCTCAGCATTGAGCGGAGTGTCGCTCCACTGATGCGGAGGTGTCCAGGGTGCCACCCAGGCCCTCGTGGTCTTGCCGTGCTACCTGCATGAGGATGACGTTGAGGCCGAGGAGACGATCTCTTTCGCAGCCAACGGGATCAACTACGAGATGGAGTTTTGCGCCGATCACTCGGCCCACTTCAGCGAGGTCATCGAGGCGTGGACGCAGGTGGCGCGCCTCGTCGCGTCTGCTGCCGGGGGGCTCCGGCGCTCCGGCTGGACCCTCGCTGGACAAGCAAACGAAAGCGGGGAGGGAGTCGACCTGGCCGAGGTGCGGGAGTGGGCCAGAGCGATCGGCCACGAGGTCTCGAACCGGGGTCGGATCGCCCAGCCCGTGCTGGACGCCTTGCTTGGTGCCAAGGATCAGCCGGGTTGACCGGGGCCGGAGCCTCGCAGCTACGGGCCGCCTTCCGGGCCGAAGCCCGGACGACTTCGTAGCGCCCGTCGCTCGACCGGAGTAGTGCCCCCCCACACCCCCAGAAGGGTGGTGTCGGCCAAAGCGGTAGCCAGGCACTCCTCTCGCACGAGGCACCGGGCACACACTGCCTTGGCCGAGGCCAAGTCGGCCTCCCGACTGGGTCCGGCAAACCTCGGGACCCAGGTCAACTCGGGATGCTCTCGGCAGGCGGCGTCAGCGTGCCAGGCCGGCGGAGCCATGAGGCCAAGCAGCTCGTCGGCCTCGGCCCGGTCGCTGCTCCACAGCGGCACGCCCCGTTCCTCCGGCTGGTGTAGGGCGACCATTGCCGGCCCTGTCGGCATGCGGCGCGTGGGGGCGGAGCACGTCAGGGTCGTCCGGGTTCCCAACAACGCCTCAGTCCCGACCTGGCCTCCCGACCTCAGCCTGCTCAGCGCCCCCTCAACACCGGCTCTCAGCGCGGCTGACAGGGGCGAGCGTGGACGAGCGTTGGGCCGGCGGGGCCGCCTCGCCCGGACCGAGGGTGTCGGCCAAGGTCCCGGGGCCGACGGAGACGAGCTGGGCCAGACTGTCGCTTGCCAGGGGCGACCGGCTGTGGGGGGGGCGGGGGAAGGGTCGGCCGCCCAAGCGAGCTCCGGCACCGAGCGCCGGGCGCCTCGGCATCGGTCTCCGGTCCCCGGCTCGACCGCCGACTCCGACAAACCCGTCTCCTCGATCCCGACCGACGCCTCAGGCCGGCCTCCGGTCGCCGGCCTCGGGCCGGAGCACCAGCGTCGGCTCGGCACCAGCCGGCCAGCGTTGGAGGCCCCCGTTGGCCCCGCGTGCCGACAGAGGCCCCATGGTTGGAGGGTGCCAGGGCGGCCGCCGGGGGCCGACACGGGCGAACGTGGGCCAGCAGGGGCCGAGCGGTCAGCAGCCTCGAGACGAGGCGCTGACGGGTCGCGGCTGGAGGAGCCGGCTCGGCGAGGTTGCGGTCAAGGTTGCGGTCAAGGTTGCGGTCAAGATCGGCGTCCAGGCCGGCGGCCTGGACGCGGGCCGCCGGCATCCCCGGGGGGTCCGGCGGAGCCGTTCGTCAAGGTAGCGGTCAAGGCCGAAGGCGTCCTCGTCAAGGTTGTGGTCAAGGTTGCGGTCAAGGCCGATGGCTCACGCTCGGCCCATGCTCATCGACCACGCCGCTTCCTACTGCCAGAAGGGCTGGGTGCCGATCCCCACCTTTGAGATCGTCACCCGCTCCGCTGGCCTCGTCTGCTCCTGCCCGGCCGGCCCGGGCTGCCCGAGCCCCGGCAAGCATCCCCGGGTTGCCTGGCGTGACCTGGAGCGCCCCGACGAGGCCAAGGTGACCACCTGGTGGACCCGTTGGCCTGGTGCCGGCATCGCCCTTCTCACCGGGCGGACGTCGGGCCTGGTCGTGGTCGACGTCGACCCCGGCCACGGGGGGGAGGCGAGCCTGGCCGCCCTGGTGGCCGAGCACGGCCCACTGCCCGACACCCTGGCCGTGACAAGCGGCGGCGGGGGGCGGCACTACTACTTCGGGGCCCCGGCCCAAGGCCTTTCGAACGACGCCGGGCGGGCTCTCGGCCCGGGACTGGACGTGCGGGCCGATGGAGGCATCGTCGTCGCCCCGCCCACCCGTCACGTCTCTGGTTGCCGCTACGAGTGGGCCGAGGCGGCCCCACTTGCCCCTCTGCCCGGGTGGGTGGCGGCCCGCCTCACCCGGGCGCCCGGGCCCGCCCCATCGCCGCCCTCCCTCAGCCGGCGGCCAGGCGAGGAGAGGGCCTACGGCCCGGGCGCCCTCGTCTCGGAGGCGAGGCGGGTGGCCCGTGCCCCCGAGGGGACGCGCAACGAGACCCTCAACCGGGCCGCCTTCCGCCTCGGCCAGCTGGTGGGAGGAGGCGAGCTGGACCGAGGCGAGGTGGAGGCGGGCCTGGTAGGAGCGGCCCTGGCGGCAGGCCTCGGCGAGGCCGAGGCCAGGGCCACGACCTCCTCGGGGCTTCGAGCCGGCCTGGCCAGCCCCAGGCGGGCTCCTGCGCCAGCCGACCCCCGAGGCCGTGAGGCCGGGCGCGAGGGTCCCTCGTCCCGGGGTCGCTCGCCCCAAGAGCCGACGAGAGAGTGGCTCGGCCGATGAAGGACCTCGCTTCCCAGGTCCGGGTCGAGGCGTGGGCCGACCCGGTGGTCGAGGCCCTCGGCTTCGATCCCCGGGGCCCGTACCTCGAGTTCGTCCTCCTCGGACGCCTCGGGCCATCGGCCTGCTGGTGCCTGCGCCGCCTGGTGGCGGGCCTGGCCGCCCAGCCGGGCGGCTACGAGTGCTCGATCCCCCAGCTCGGGGCCGAGCTGGGCCTCGGCCAGGGGACGGGGCGCAACTCGCATCTGGCCAAGACGCTGGCGCGCCTCGAGGCCATGGGCCTTGTCCGAGAGGCCGGGCCTGGCACCCTCCAGGTGCGCCGGGCCCTGGCGCCTGTCACCCAGGCCCAGCTGGCCCGCCTGGCCCCCTCGGCCCGGCGCGCCCATGACCTGCTCGTCGACAGGCGGGACCGGGAGAGCGGGGCCGCCAACAACAAGGACCGGGCCGAGGTGGCCTCGGCCCGGTGCCGGGAGGCGACCCGGGACCTGGTCCGGGGCGGGAGCTTCGAGCGATGAGCGACGAGCGGGCTGGGCGCCTGGCGCTGGAGGAGGCTCACGAGGCCATGGTGGTCGCCGTCGAGGCCATCCGAAGCGGCGAGGACTGGCAGCTGATGCTGTCGGTGGCGGCCCGGCTACACACCTACTCGGCAGGCAACGTCGCGCTCTTGATGGCACAGGCCATCGAGCGGGGATGGGACCCGGCCGAGCTCGGACCGCTCGGGGGCTACAGGACGCTCCAGGCTCTCGGTTACCAGGTGCGCCGGGGGGAGCGGGGCCTGGTCGTCCTCGCCCCGGTGATCGCCCGGGCCCGAGGACTATTAGAGGGCGAGGCCAACGGGGACCGGGACCGGGACCGGGCAGTCCTGAGAGGCTTTCGCCTGGCCCATGTGTTCGACGTGGCCCACCAGGCCGACGGTCCGCCTCTCCCCGAGGGGCCGAGGCCCATTCTCTTGGAGGGGGCCTCCCCGGAGGGCCTGGCCGAGGGACTGGCCGCTCAGCTGGGCGCGGCTGGCTTTGTGCTCCTCCGAGCACCGTTGTCGTCGGCCAACGGGCGAACCGACTTCGGGGCTCGAACCGTCACCGTGGCCGACCGCCTCTCGCCAGCTGCCACCACCAAGACCCTCGC
>JBOGGR010000335.1:0-3872 GCA_050744025.1 Acidimicrobiales bacterium | reverse complement strand
GGCGCCGTCTCCAGCCGTCGGGCCGCGAGCGCCACGTCGGGCGGAAGGTGGGCCCCGCCGGCGAGCTGCCCGGCGGTGGCGGTAGCGGTGGCGGTGGCGGTGCCGGCGGGCTGCCAGGCGGCGGCGGTGGTGGTGGCGGATGCGAGCTCGGAGGCCGAGGCGGAGCAGGGCATGGGGGCGGAGGCTAGCGATATGTGACTTGGCGGATCAACATTACGCCCGGGCCGGCCGGCGACCGGGTCCCCCCGGGTCGGCGACCGGCGCCCCCCGGGCCGCCCGGCGGGCGCCCGGGGCGAGCCACCGGTTCGGCCGGTTCCCGCCGGCGGCCGCCCAGGGTCGGTCCCGGGGCGGCGCCCGGCTCGGGCCGAAGTTGGGTCGTTTCGCGCGGTCATAGCGGCGCGAAACGACCCAGCTTCGCCGACGGGCCCCTGCCGGGCCCCTGCCGGGCCCCTGCCGGGCCCCTGCCGGGATGAGACTGGGACGAACCGGGTACGACGCAACACATCCGTGACCAGGCGCCGGCCAGGCGCCGGCGCCTGCCTCGGCCCGGCGGAACAGCCCAACGGGGCGCTGACAGCGTCCCCATCAGGCGACCCCGACCCGGGGCGGCGACCGCCCTAGGGTCACGATCCACAACATGCTCGTCCTAGTCCTCGGCCTCTGCGCAGCAGTCCTCCTGGCTCTCGGCTTCGTGATCCAGCAGCACGCCGCGGCCCGGGCCCCGGCCGAGGAGCGGCTGTCCCTGCGCCTGCTGTTCGACCTGGCCCACCGCCCGCTGTGGCTGGCCGGCATCGCCGCCATGGTGGGCGGCCAGATCCTGGGAGCCGTCGCGCTGGACCACGGCAGCCTCACTCTGGTCGAGCCGCTCCTGGCCGCCAACCTCCTGTTCGCCCTGCCGATGGCTGCCGCCTGGACCCGCAAGAGCCTCGGTCCGAGGGAATGGGCCGGCGCCGTCATCCTGATGGCCGGGCTGGCCACGTTCGTGGTCGCCGCCGGCCCGAGCAGCGACCAGGCGAGCAAGGTGTCGTCGCCGGCATGGCTGATCGCGGGGCTCACGATCGTGGCAGTCGTTATGGGCCTCGTGTGGTTCGGGAAGCGCACCGACTTGGCCGAGGAGGCGACCCTCCTCGCCGCCGGCGCCGGCATCCTCTACGGGCTCCAGGACGGCCTGACCCAGCGCACGCTGCTGCTGTTCCCCCACGGCATCGTCACGCTGCTCACGTCGTGGCTGCCGTACTCCCTGGTGGCGGTGGCCATCGCCGGGCTGCTCCTGGCGCAGAGCGCGTTCGAGGCCGCCCCACTCGCCGCCTCCCTGCCCGCCATCACCATCGCCGAGCCCATCACGGGCATCGGCCTGGGCGCCGGCCTCTTCTCCCAGGACATCGGCCTGTCCCCGCAGGCCCTCGCCTTCGAGATGGTCGGGATCGCCCTCATGATCATCGGCGTCTACCTGGTGGCCCGCTCGCCAGTGGTGACGGGTCAGGTCGCCGAGGAGGGCCACGACACGAGGCGGGCGGCCTGACCCTGCGCCGGCCCCGCTGCCCGGTCCGTCTCGGATGCGGCCCCTCATCCTAGAAATGGCAGCCCTTTCCCTGACGCCGGCCGCCCACTCCCGCCCCTCGTGCCGCCGGGATGGCGCCCCCTCTGCCGTTCGGCCCATGCTGGGCCCGTGCCCGCTGGGATCGACGGCCGCCTGGAGCACCATCTGCGCTCCTGGCTGGGAGCGTGGCCCCCGCGGCCGGGGGAGATCCTGGTGTCCGGGACGGCCAGGAGGGAGGAGCCCGGGTGGGACGGTCAGCCGCACCCCTTCACCGGGGTGATGAGGGCAGACGGCGGTGCCGTCCTTTCCGTCCCTCGCGGCGCCGAGCCCGCCGTCCGGGCGCTCGCCGGGGAGGGCCTCGACCGGCTGGGCGAGGGGCTCGGGGGGGCGCTCGGAGCAGCGGGCGGGCGGCTCGGGCGTGGGTGCTTCCGCTGGTCCGACGCGGCCGCCGGCCTGGAGGACGTGGGGGAGTGGGTCCAAAGGGAGGACCCGAGGGTGCCGGAGTGGCTCCGCCCGTTCAACGGGGAGGTCCTGGTGGCCTGGGACGACGACGGCCGGTACGCGGCCGGGGTCGGTCGCAAGCAGCACGACCGGTGGGGCCACGAGCTGGCGGTGGCCACCGAGGAGCGGCTGCAGGGCGGGGGGCTGGCCCGGCGCCTGGTGGCCCAGGCCGCCAGGCGGGTGCTGGCCGACGGGGCCGTGCCGACGTACCTCCACAGCCACGACAACGTTGCCTCGGCGAGGGTGGCCGAGGCCGCCGGCTTCCCCGACCGGGGGTGGCAGGTCCTGGGCCTTTGGGGCGGCGGCGACGCCGGGCGCCGGGACGGCCATGACGAAAGGAGCTGACCGATGACCGGAGCCGATGCTGTCCCGCCGCCGGCGGCGGCACCTGTGCCACCTGAAGGCCCGGTGCCACCTGCGGGCCGGACGCCGCCTGCCGGACAGGCGCCACCTGCGGGCCGGACGCCGCCTGCCGGCCCGGCCCCGCCTCGCCTGGATGCCGGGCAGCTACGGGCTGCCCAGGCCGAGACCCGGGCCTCGGCGCGGCGCCGCTACGGCGCGGCGGCCCGGGTGCTGTTCGCCCTCCTCGACGCCGTGTACGGCAAGGGCCGGTCGCTCTCCAAGTTCAAGGTCCTGGAGCTGGTGGCCCGGGTCCCGTACCAGTCCTGGGAGCAGGTCGCCTACATCGCCATCACCCACGTCCACGACCGGGTCGGCCTGGCCCGGCGCATCCACGACCGGGTGGTGGAGTCGAGGAGCCAGCAGGACAACGAGCAGTGGCACCTGCTCGTGCTGGAGGAGCTGATCGCCCGGGCCGGGGTGCGGGAGGACTGGCTCCGGTTCACCCTCCTGCCCCAGATCGTGGCGTTCGCGTACTACCAGCTCTCGGCCGTCCTCTACATCGTCCGCCCGGCCGCCAGCTACCGGCTGAACGCCGACTTCGAGGACCACGCCGAGCACGAGTACGCGGAACTGGTGGCCGAGCATCCCGACTGGGAGGAGACGCCCTTCGAGTCGGCGTTCGCCTCCGACTACGGGTCCTTCGCATCGCTGGCCGACCTGTTCCGCCAGATCGGCCACGACGAGCGGTTCCACAAGGAGGCGAGCGTCGCCCGCATGCGAGAGGCCCGCTTCCGCTGACGCTCGCCGCTCCTGGGCGCCGTCAGCGGTTGCGGACCGACTCCAGCTGGCGGACGCTGAAGGCGGGCAGCGCGCTCTCGGTCGTGAGCCCGGTGAGGCCGCCTCCCGAGCCGGCCAGGGACCACGTGGCCGTCCAGCGCTCCTGGACCACGACGTCGTAAGTGGACGCTGTGGTCCAGACGTGGGTGATGCGCCCCGTAGGCCACGGCGCACCGGGGATGTCGTAGGGGCCGGTCCAGCCCGACCCGTCGCCCCAGTTGGCCCAGATGGTCCCGTGGGCGGTGACGGAGAGCGTCCCGATGGGCGTGGGTGAGCCGAAGGTCGCCGTCAGCGGGGCGTTGGTCTCCAGGTAGGCGGGATTGCCGGCGAGCGCGTAGCCGGGGGCGATCCGGGGGCGGGGGCGGGGGAGCACGTCGACCCCATGGGTCTCCCACCACATGCCGGCGAGGACCGCCGGCACCGGCAGGACCCGCGCCCCCGCCGGCGGGGCGGCGGCCACCCCTCCCGGGCAGAACTGGTACTGGCTCACCAGCTTGTTCCAGCTCTGTGAGCTGGTGGCCAACTGGTACTGCGTCCCCAGGCAGAACCCGAGCCCGTGCGTCTGCAACGTCGGCGCCAGCTGGTACGTGTACTGGAAATGGTTGGAGGGCCCGACGCTCGTCGTCACGTCGTTCACCGGCGTCACCCCGCC
>JBOGGR010000334.1:0-8512 GCA_050744025.1 Acidimicrobiales bacterium | reverse complement strand
TCGGCTACCTGCGGCGCAAGACCGAGGCCGGCGGCGAGGCCAGGCTGATCCACACCGTGCGGGGGGTCGGCTACGTGCTGCGGACCACCGCGCCCCGCTGATGCGCTACCGGTCCCGGCTGGCCGTCGCCACCGGGACGGCGGTGGCCGTGGCCATCGCCCTGGCCTCCCTCGCCGTCTACCTGTCGGTGCGGGCCCAGCTCCAGGGGGCGCTGGCCCGCTCGCTCGTCGCGACCGCCTCGGCGGAGGTGTCCAGCCTGGCCCGGTCCCCGGCGGGGACCGGGCCGGGCGCGGGCGGCTCGGCCTCTCCCGCTGCGGCGGCCGCCCAGCTCGTGACCACCGGCGGCGCGATCGTCCCCCTCTCCCCGGACGGGCTCACGCTGCCGGAGGTGGCCGGGGCCGAGGCGGTGGCCGCAGGCCGGGCCGGGCCGTTCCTGTCCCAGGTGGAGGTCGGGGACACGCGGCTCCTCGTCTACACCAGGGCGGCCGGGCGGGGGCGGGCCGTCCAGATCGCGGCCTCGCTGGCCGACACCGAGTCCACCCTCGACCGCCTGGCCGTCGTGCTGGCATCGGTCACCGCCGCGGGCCTCCTCCTCGCCGTGCTGGCCGGGCTGGCCACGGCCCGGGCCCTCCTCGCCCCGCTCCAGCGCCTGGGGGAGACGGCGGCCCACGTGGCCGCCACCCTCGACCTGAGCCGGCGCCTGGACGTCACGGCCAACGACGAGCTGGGCCGGATCGCCTCCAGCTTCAACACGATGATGTCCGCCCTCGAGCAGTCCCTCCGGGCCCAGCGCCAGCTCGTCGCCGACGCCTCCCACGAGCTGCGGACCCCGCTCACCAGCCTGCGGACGAACCTCGAGGTCCTGGCCCGGGCCGGCCACCTGGACGAGGCCGACCGGGCCGCCCTCGTGGTCGACCTGGTGGCCCAGCTGGAGGAGCTGACCGTGCTCGTGGGGGACCTGGCCGACCTGGCCCGGGAGTCGGGCCCCGAGCCCCTCGTGGCCTACGTCGAGCTCGCCGGCCTGGTCGCCGACACGGTCGGGACTGCGCGCCGACGGGCCCCGTCGCTGGACGTGAGCCTCGACCTCGGCCCCGGGCCGGTCCCGGTCCGCGGCGACCCGGCCCGGCTCGGCCGGGCCGTGACCAACCTGCTCGACAACGCCGCCAAGTGGGGGCCGCCGGGCGCGGCCGTCGAGGTGAGCGTCCGGGCGGCTCAGGGCTGGGCCGAGGTCGAGGTCCGCGACCACGGGCCGGGCATCCCCCCCGGGGACCTGCCGTTCGTCTTCGAGCGGTTCTACCGGGCAGGCGGCGACCGCCGCCTGCCCGGCTCGGGCCTCGGGCTCGCCATCGTGCGCCAGGTGGCGGAGTGGCACGGGGTGGAGGCGTTGGCGGGCGCCGCCGAGGGCGGCGGCGCCCGCCTTCGCCTCCGCCTGCCCCTCCTCCCCGAGGGCGACCTGCGGTGAGCGGCGCCCCGCGGCGTTACGCGGCCCGCCCCGCCGGCTCGGGCACGAGGGCCAGGTCCAGGACCTCGGCCACGTCCTCCACGAGGTGGACGGTCACGGCAGAGAGCACCGCCTCGGGGACGTCCTCCAGGTCGGGGCCGTTGCCGGCGGGGAGCACCACGTGGGTCAGCCCGAACCGGTGGGCGGCCAGGACCTTCTGCTTCACGCCGCCGATGGGCAGCACCCGCCCCTGCAGGCTGACCTCGCCGGTCATGGCCAGGTCGGGCCTGACGGCCCGGCCGGTGAGGAGGCTGGCGAGCGCCGTCACCATCGTGACGCCCGCCGACGGCCCGTCCTTCGGAACGGCGCCGGCCGGCACGTGAACGTGGAACTGGCCGCCGAGGGCCGCCGGCGGCGCACCCCAGGCCGGGGCGTGGGCCCGCACGTACGACAGGGCGATGGTCGCGGACTCCTTCATGACGTCGCCGAGCTGGCCGGTCAGGGTCAGCCCGCCGGGGGCGCCCGCCTGGCCTGCGCCGCCCGCAACCGGGACCACCGCTGCCTCGACGGCGAGCACGTCCCCCCCCGCCCCGGTCACGGCCAGCCCCGTGGCCACCCCGGGCAGTCCGGCGCGGACTGCCATTTCGCTCGGGAACCGTGGGCGCCCGAGGTAGGTGCGCACGTCCCCGGCGTCGATCGTCACGGCTGCGCCGGCCTCACCGGCCGGGCCGGGCCGGGCGGCGATGCCGCTCGCCACCTTGCGCAGCATCTTGGCGAGGGCCCGCTCCAGGTTCCGCACGCCGGCCTCCCTCGTGTGGTCGGCCACCGTGGCCCGGATGGCCGCCTCGGTCACCTCGACCTCCTCGGGGCGCAGGCCGGCGGCCTCCCGCTGGCGGGGGAGGAGGTGGCCGGTGGCGATCGCCACCTTCTCGTCCTCGGTGTAGCCGTCCAGGCGGATGACCTCCATGCGGTCCAGGAGGGGCCCTGGGATGGTGTCGACGACGTTGGCCGTGGCGATGAACAGGACGTCGGACAGGTCCAGGTCGACCTCCAGGTAGTGGTCCCGGAATGTGTGGTTCTGGGCGGGGTCGAGGACCTCGAGCAGTGCCGAGGACGGGTCGCCGCGCCAGTCCGCCCCGAGCTTGTCCACCTCGTCCAGCATGACGACGGGGTTCATGGTCCCGGCCTCTCGCACGGCCCGCACGACGCGGCCGGGGAGCGCCCCGACGTAGGTGCGACGGTGGCCCCGGATCTCCGCCTCGTCCCTCACGCCGCCGAGCGACACCCGGGCGAAGCGCCGGCCGAGGGCCCTCGCCACCGACTCCCCGAGCGACGTCTTGCCCACCCCGGGCGGCCCGACCAGGACCAGGATGGCCCCCGACCCCCGCCCCGACACGGGCGGCAGCCCCCGGGCCGACCGCAGCTGGCGGACGGCCAGGTACTCGACGATGCGGTCCTTCACGTCGGAGAGGCCGTGGTGGTCGGCGTCCAGGACCTGGCGGGCCTGGCCGACGTCCAGCACCTCGGGCGACGTCTCTCCCCACGGCAGGTCGAGCAGGGTGTCGAGCCAGGTCCGGACCCACCCGTGCTCCGGGCTGGCCTCGCTCATCTTCTCCAGCCGGTCGACCTCCCTCTCCGCCGCCGCCCGGGCCGCCTCCGGCAGGGCCGACTCGGCCAGCTGTCGGCGGTACTCCCCTACCGCGCCCGCCTCGCCGTCCTCGCCCAGCTCCTTCCTGATGGCGGCGAGCTGCTGGCGCAGCAGGAACTCCCGCTGCGCCTTCTCCATGCCGTCGGTCACGTCCGTGCGGATCCGCTCCTTCAGGCTGAGGTCGCCCAGGATCTCCCGGGCCCACCGGAGCGCCGTGCGCAGGCGGTCCTCCACCTCGACCGTCTCCAGCAGCTCGACCCGCTGCTCCACGGACAGCTCGGGCAGGTAGCCGGCGGTGTCGGCCAGGGCCCCGGGGTCGGTCACGGCCCGCAGCGCCTGGGTGAGCGGGTGGGCGCCGTGGGACTCGAGGATGGCCTCCACGACGGCCCGGTACTCCCTGGCCAGCTGGGGGACGGCCGGGGACGCTCCGTTCGCGCCGTCCCCGCCAGCACCGACCTCTTCGGCCTCCACCCAGGTCCCGGGGAGCCCGGCCTGGCCCGGCTGATGGCCCCCGGGGCCCCCGGGGCCGGCGTAGCCCCCGGAGCCGGCGGAGCCGGCCGGGCTCGGCACCCCTCGCCCGATGACGGCCCGGGCCTGGGCCCGGATGGCCACGGCCCGGCCGCCGCCGGGCAGGACCGCCAGCTCCTCGACCGTGGCGACGGTGCCCACCCGGGCGTAGCGTGAGCCCACCCGGGGTAGGAGGATGACCCGCCCGCCGGCACCCTGCGCCCCCTCGAAGGCGTCGATGGCCTCGCGGCTCTCCAGCGACATGGTGAGGACCATTCCGGGAAGGACCACGGCGCCGGTCAGGGGGAGCACCGGGAGGGTGACCGTCTCGAGCTTCGTCATGTTTCACCTCAGGAAGATTGAGTCTCTGCCACTCACAACCTATGATGTCTCGGAGTTGTTCCCGGCTCCGGACCGGGAGGTGCAACCGGAACGGCCTCTCGGGAGTCGGAATGAATGAGTTGGCGCAGTGCGTTCTTCCATGAGACGATCTAGTGGCAGGATCCCAGTGCCGATGGATCGGGTAGTCGACAGGCAAACAGGGACAGGAGGACAGTCATCACCACGGCGAGCAAGACGCAGGTGGCCGAGCGGCCGACCCGGAGCGCGGGCGGCGCGGCGATCGGGGACCGGAGCGGTGTCGGTGTCAACATCGACACGGTCCGGCTCTTCCTGGACGACCTTGCTCAGCACCCGCTGCTCACCCCCGACGAGCAGGTGGCCCTGGCCAAGCGCGTCCAGGCCGGCGACGAGGAGGCCAAGCGGGCCATGATCGCCGCCAACCAGCGCCTCGTGGTGCACTGGGCGCGCCGCTACCAGGACCGGGGGGTGGACTTCCCCGACCTCATCCAGGAGGGGACGTTCGGCCTCATCCGGGCCGTCGAGAAGTTCGACTGGCGGCGGGGCTTCCGGTTCTCCACCTACGCCACGTGGTGGGTGCGCCAGGCCCTCCAGCGGGCCGTGCACAACCACGGCCAGACGATCCGCGTGCCCATGGAGGCGGCCGAGCGTGCCCGCCGCATCGACCAGGCTGCCCGGGAGCTGGCCGCCGAGCTGGGCCGCCCCGCCACCAACCAGGAGCTGGCCCAGGCCGCCGGCGTGTCCGCGGCCCAGCTGGACGACGCCCGCCAGGCGGCCCGGGTCGTGGCCAGCCTCGACCAGCCCGTCGGCCCCGACGCCGAGACGAGCCTGGGCGAGCTGGTCGAGGCCCCGGCCACCAGCGTGGAGGACGAGGTCAGCGCCTCGATGGCCCTCGGCCGCCTCCACCACGCGGTGGACAGCCTCGAGCCCCTGGAGCGGGCCGTCATCCGGCTGCGCTTCGGGCTGGACAGCGGGGAGCCCGCCTCCCTGGAGGCCACCGCCAAGGCCCTCGGCATCGGTCCCCGCCGGGCCCGCCAGCTCGAGGCCGCCGCCCTGTCGCGCCTCTCGGACTCCCCCGGCCTGGAGGCCCCGGCCGCCTAGCACCGGGGGGCTGGCACGGGTCGCGCGGAGCCAGCCGATGAAGGTGGCCGTGGTGGGCGCCGGCGCCATCGGCGCGTACGTCGGCGCCGCCCTGCACCGGGGCGGCACCGACGTCCACCTGCTCGCCCGGGGGCCCCACCTGGAGGCCCTCAGGGAGCACGGGGTCCGGGTCAAGAGCCCCCGGGGCGACTTCGGCGCCCGGCCCCACGCCACCGCCGACCCGGCTGAGGTCGGACCGGTCGACGTCGTCTTCCTCGGCCTCAAGGCGTACAGCTACGCCTCGGCCGGCGGGCTCGTCGGGCCGCTGCTCGGCCCGGGGACCGCCATCGTCGCCGCCCAGAACGGCATCCCGTGGTGGTACTTCCACCAGCTGCCCGGGCCCCACCGGGGGCAGCGAATCGAGGCGGTCGACCCGGGCGGGGCCGTGTCGGCGGCGCTGCCCCCGGAGCGGGCCGTCGGCTGCGTGGTCTACTGCTCGACCGAGATCGAGGCCCCGGGCGTGGTCCGCCACCTCGAGGGCACCCGCTTCTCGATCGGAGAGCCGGACGGGAGCGTCTCGGAGCGCTGCACCGCCTTCAGCCAGGCGATGGTGGCCGGCGGGCTCAGGTGCCCGGTGGAGCCCGAGCTGCGCAAGGACATCTGGCTGAAGCTGATGGGCAACGTCGCCTTCAACCCCCTGAGCGCCCTCACCGGGGCGACCATGGCCGAGATCGCCCGCCACCCAGCCACCCGCAGTCTCGTCGTGACCATGATGGAGGAGACGCTGCGGATCGCCACGGCGCTCGGCGCCACCCCCGAGGTGTCGATCGAGCGGCGCCTGGAGGGGGCCGAGCGGGTCGGCGACCACAAGACGTCGATGCTGCAGGACCTGGAGGCCGGCAAGCCGCTCGAGCTCGACGCCATCCTCCGGGCGCCGATCGAGATCGCCGGGCTGGTCGGCGTGGACGTCCCGTCCCTTCGCGCCGTGGGCGCCGCCCTGGAGCTGCTTGCCGGCCGGCGCGCCGGCTGACTCGCACCGTCGCGGGCCGGCGGCCCGCCTGATTGGCCCGTCAGAGCCAGCCAGACCCCCCGGCTTCCCCGGCACCACATCGGAGCGAGCGGTTCTTCGGCTGCAATCACGGTTCTGACTCGCGCTGACCCTCGGAAAGCGAGGGCCAGCGCGAGTCAGAACCAGGATGACCCACCGACCCACCGACCGACCACCGACCGACGCCGGCGGCGAGCCGGCTCAGGAGTCGAACCCGACGCCGAGGCGGTCGAGCGCCCGCAGCCACAGGTTGCGCCGGCCCCCGTCCCGGTCGGCCCGGGCGAGGGACCAGCGGGTGAGGCCGATCACGCCGGAGCGGAGGGGCTCGGGCGGGAAGGGCACCGGCTTGGACGCCACCAGAGCGAGCTCGGTCAGCTCGCTCCGCCGCCCGGCCACGAGGTCGAGAGCCACCGCCGCCCCGAAGCGGGACGCCCCCACGCCGAGCCCGGTGTAACCGGCCGCCCACGCCACCCGCCCGCCCATCGCCGTGCCCCAGAACGGGCAGAACCGGCTGCAAGTGTCGATCGCCCCGCCCCAGGCGTGGGTGAACCGGGTCCCCTCCAGCTGGGGGAAGGTGTCGAAGAAGTGCGCGGCCAGCCTGGCGAAGCTGGCGGGCCTCTGGTCCAGCTCGTCGGACACGGCGTTCCCCCAGTGGTACACGGCGTCGTAGCCGCCCCACAGGATCCGGTCGTCGGCCGTCAGCCGGTAGTAGTGGAACTGGTTGCCCGAGTCCGAGAGCCCCTGGCGTCCGGGCCACCCGATCGACTCCCGGCGAGAGGCGTCGAGGGGCTCGGTGACGAGCACGTAGTCGTACACGGGCACGACGTATGGCCGCACCCGGCGGAGCAGGGGCCGGAAGGCGTTGGTAGCCAGCACGACACGCCGGGCCCGGACCCGACCGCCGGGCGTCCGGAGCTCGATCCCCGCGCTCCCGCCGCCGATGCCCTCCACTGGCGTCCCCTCGCACAGCCGCACGCCGGCCGAGAGGGCGGCGGCCCGCAGCCCCCAGCACAGCCGGGCCGGGTGGACGAGCGCCGTGCGGCCCCGGGTCCACACACCGCCCAGGTAGGTGGGCGAGGCGACCTCGGCGCGGACCGCGCCGGCGTCCAGCACCGTGACGTCGTGGCCGAGGCGGCGGGCCGCTACGGCCGCCCCGACCAGCTCCTCGACCTGCCACGGGGCGGTCGCGACGTCGATGGTGCCGGTCAGCTCGAAATCGCAGTCGATTCCGTAGCGGGCGATGGCGGCCTCGATCGCCCTCAGGTTGGCGAGGCCCAGCTCCTCCAGGCGCTCGATCTCCCCCGGGAAGCGCCCGGCGCCGTTGGCCACGCCGTGGGTCAGGCTGGCGTCGCAGAAGCCGCCGTTGCGCCCCGAGGCGGCCCAGCCGGCCTGCCTGGACTCGAGCACCACCACGTCGGCCGCCGGGTCGGCCTCCTTGGCCAGGATGGCGGCCCACAGCCCGGTGTAGCCGGCCCCGACCACGGCCAGGTCGGCCCTGGCCGCCCCGGACAGGGGAGGGGCCGGCCCGGGGGCGGCGGGGTCGTCCCACCAGTAGGGCCGGGGGGCGGCGTCCACCAGGGAGGCGGCGCCCGCCGGAGAGCGGGCGGCCCTGGCCCTCACGCCCGGCGGCGGCGGTTGGAGAGGACGCCTATGACGGCCAGCAGCACGCCGGCGGCGAAGATGATCGTGCCCATGTCGTCCACCTGGGGCGGCGTGCCGGTCCGGGTGGAGCCGTACACCCACAGGGGGAAGGTCAGGGTCTGGCCGGCGTTGAACTGCGTGATCACGAAGTCGTCGATCGAGAGGGCGAAGGCCAGCAGGGCCCCTGCGACGACGCCGGGGAGGATCTGGGGGAGGGTGACGAGGCGGAAGGTCGCCCACGGCCCCGCGCCGAGGTCCCGCGCCGCCTCCTCCAGGGACCGGTCGAACGAGGCCATGCGGGCCCGCACGGTGATGGCCACGTAGGCGATGTCGAACATCACCTGGGCGATGACGATGGTCACGTAGCCCCGGGGGATCCCGATCGTGATGAAGAACGAGAGGAGCGCCGTCCCGAGGGCGATCTCCGGAGCGGCGATGTTGGAGAACAGGACCACGTCGACCCCGCCCCGCCCGCGGAACCGGTACTTTCCGAGGGCCAGGCCGATGAGGGTGCCCAGCACCGTGGAGATGGCCATCACGATGAGGGCGATCGTCACCGAGTTGATCAGCGCGTTGGTGAGGTCTGGGATGACGAACAGCTGGCGGTACCAGCGGAACGTGAACCCCTGCCAGGTGAAGTTGAACTTGCCCGTCGTGTCGTTGAACCCGAAGGCGATCATCACGAAGATCGGGAGGCACAGCCACAGGATGACGAGCCCGGTCCAGGCGGCGCCCGTCCAGCCCCGCGGCTCGACCCGCCGGCGCCGGGCGCCCCGGGCCCCCGGGG
>JBOGGR010000333.1:0-6072 GCA_050744025.1 Acidimicrobiales bacterium | reverse complement strand
GCCTGACGATGGGTCAGCTGGCTGGGGAAGGCGGCATGGGTGCCGACACCGACCTCGGCGCCCCGCCGGGGCACGCGACCTGCCAGCGTCCCGACCCCATGCGTCTCACATTGCCGTCCGCGGCCCTACCCACGGGAGGACCCCCCTGTGGGCGGAGCGACAAGCGCATCAGGCGATTGCCGGCGCGGTCTGGGAGCGAGCCACACAGGACCACCGGACCACCGCCATAGTCAGGCGACATCGCTGCTGGCCATGAGTCGCCGAAGCCGGTCGGCCTCGACCGCGAGGCGTTCGATGCCGTCACGAAGCGAAGTGCCCTTCTCGACGGCGAGCCCCTGCAGCACCCACCCCCGGATGAGAGCGCTCACCGGCACCCCCGAGCGGGCAGCGATCTGCTCTATGGCTGTGAAGGCCTCCTCGGGAAGACGCACGGACTGGACGACCGAGCGCCCCCGTCGCTGGCCCTTCACCTCCTCGGGCAGGGGCGTGTCCCTGGTGGCCTCGGACTCCGCTTGGGCCTTCTCGACTCGCTGCTTGGCATCCATCACATTCCCTCTCGGTATCGCCGCTGATCAGACTGGTTGGACTCCCACCCGTTGGCCCCGTAGTAGCCACCACCCTCACGGGGGACCAGGATCACTGTCAGGATGGCCTGACGGGTATGGCTGTAGCCGAGGACCCTGATGCTTCGCCCAGACCGGCTGGACGGATCCGGGTCGAACCACACCGCGTCGACGTCCTCGACAGCCTCCTTGGCCTCGATACGCCTACGTGATGGTTGTCCCACATATGCCGGGCACCGTGCGTCCAGTCCACGTCTCGCACAACTACAACTCTACTACACTGCGCCCGCGCCTGGGAGGGCACGTTCAGGAACGCAATGGGGGGGATCTCCAGGCGCAGGATTGGGCCCTCTCCCTCAGCTGTCCGAGCCTCGCAGCGGCCGAGTGACAGCGTTGACTCGCAGGGAGCCAAAGTGGGAGCCAAGCCCGGCGTGTGCAGGCGGACGTCCACGGTCGGCGGCGGAGCGGAACCGTTGTGGCGTAAGGGTTCTTGAACGGCAGCGGACGACTGCGAACCCCATGTACCTGCATGACGCGCAAGGGGTCAGAGGTTCGAGTCCTCTACGGCCCACTCACTCACTCAAAAGGTGCAGGTCAGCAACCCAGAGCCCTTCGGGCTCGCCGTGGCGAGCGAAGATGTGGTTGTGCGGTGGCCGGTTGTGCCGCCGGGGACTCGGGAAGTCGCCGGAGTGCCGTAGAATGCAGGTCCTTGCCCCGGTAGGACGCCGAATCCTCTGTGGTGCCGCTGAGCCTGTAGGTCAACATGGTGGTGGAGGGCTCCCACGGGAACCGTGGAATGTTGCCATGAGCACGAGTATCAGACTCCTGATCTTCTCTGCCCTCCCCGGGGTGGACACCGACGGCTTAGCGAAGGCGCCCTCCGGCTCCAGCCGGGAGAACAACGCCCCGCCGCCCCACGGGCCGCCGGTGCCCGCGATGGGCTGGACCACGTGGTGGACGAGCCCAGGGGCGTGGAGGCTGGGAACCCAGATCGGAGGACGAAGCGCCGCCAGCTCGACCCCTCAGCGCTCGATGGCACGTGTGGGCGTACCCGAAGGCTCGAGCACCCGGTCCTCGCAGCGGGGACGGAGAGCTCGCCACGGGCCACGAGGTGGCTTCCACCTCTGCCGGCGGTCGGATGGCCATGGATGGCGTCAGTCCGCCCGTGGTCCCGGGTGGCCTTGCCCGTCCCCCGCACGTGCTGGCATCAGTCGTCCTCGCCGGGTCGCCTGCCCACTCTCGCGGGGGAACAAGCCCGAGACGACGGGCGGTCCGACGACCGAGGCTGTTGTTGAGGACGTTCGAGACCAGGGTCGCCCGGGCGACCCGGCGGGGCGGGCGTCAGGGGAGCGCTCTCGGTTCCTCAACATGGGCGACGAGGGCACCGTGAGGGCCTCGTGGCAGTGGTGGTGACCCCCCGTCCTGCCATGTGGCAGGGCGGCCTGGGTGGCCGGGTGTCAGTCGGGCTGGGGAGCCAAGTTGTGGCTGGACTGGCCAAGGAGACGACATATGGGGGCGAGCCGGACATCGAGGGTCAACACGACCACCGAGGCGCCTCGACCCACCGAGCTGCCGGGCCCAGCACCCCTGCCAGAACCTGTGTCATAGCCCTGCCAGTTGCCGGGCTCACCCTGGGGCCATGGATGAGAGCCCACAGGTCCCGAGTCTCGATCGAGCCCCTGACCGGCCGCCTCCCAGCGGCCGGGAAGTGCTCGACTGCTTGATCGAGGTCGAGGTGCGACGCCTCCTTGGCCAGGCGGTGACCAAGGAGGAGACCCTGGCCCCCGCGGTGGCTGGGGCCGGCTTGGCTGGACCCCCGCAGTACAGCCTCTCGGTCACCACGAGCCAGGCCGAACCCGCCAGGCCGGTTGGGCGCAGCTCGACTGAGCCACCGGTCTTGCCCTGGGGGCCCGGGTCCACTGCGACGAGGTGAGGGCGCGCCTGTTGTTGAGGATCCCTCGCCTCCACCCTTGGCCCTGTTGACCCCGGCGTCCTCGTCGATAGGCGGTAGCCGCGGTCCCGGCCCGGTCCGGTGGCCCGAGCCGACCGTCGTGCGGGCCTGAGCCACTCGGCCCGGGAGCGGATCGGGCCCGGGGGGGCGATCTGGGACGTAGCCGCTGACGTCGGTGGCGACCGTCGCTCAGAGGACTCGCTGACCTGTGTCATCCGGGATCCCCGGGTGAGACACCTCTGGAGCCCGGGTGCCGTGACAGATCGCCGAATCGGCGCTCCTCGGGTATCACTCAGCGGTGACGGGTCGGCCGTCGTTCGGTTCGCCCTGTGCCACGAATCGTGATACAGTCAGCGGGTGGCCAGAGCCATCTCCGTCAGGCTCGATGACGAGGCCGACAAGGCGCTGCGGACACTCGAAGCCACGGGCCTCACCCAGTCCGAGGCCATCCGAACCGCCTTGCTCGGGGAGGTCCGCCACCGCCGTCACAGCCAGGAGCTGGCGGCGGAGGTGGCTGCCTTGGAAGCCGACAACGTAGATCGGGAGGAGATGCTGGCAGTCGCCGAGCTGATGGAAGCAGTCCGTGCTCCGAGGTGACATTCACCGCTTCCGGCTGCCCAAGGGCATCGGCCACGAACAGCACGGCGACCGCTTCGCCGTCGTCGTTCAAGCAGACGAGTTCCTGCCAAGGTCGGTCGTGATCGTCGCCCCCACCTCCCGAAGCGCACGACCAGCATCTTTCCGACCAGAGGCTGAGATCGCCGACGAGACCACTCGCGTCCTTGTTGAGCAGATCGGTGCTGTCGACGCCAGAAGGCTCGGAGAGCTGGTCGGGCATCTCACCCACGAGGAGCTCTGGGGCGTCGACGACGCGCTCCTCGCCGTTCTTGGCCTGCGCTGACATTCGAGGCGGCAGCGCTGTTAGGGCCGCTGCGACGCGTGCGCGCGATCGCCGACTTGGTCGCTCACCACCCTGTTGGTTGTCGCAGGGCCCGCTGGTCGTTCGATGTGATCGACCGGGTTCCCGACAAGGGCTCGGGGTGGGGCACCGATCTACGCTTCACTCACGCCCACCATCACGTTCCCCTTCACCGACATCGAGGGGTCGACGCAGTTGCTGGCGCGCCTCGGTGACGCCCCTTACAGCCGGGTTCTGGACGCCTTCGCCGACCACATCACCCAGGCGCTGCCGGACGCAGCGTCGTTCACCGAGGCAATACGCGTCGCGGCCCTCATCGGCGTCGCTCACTGACCCCGCCGCCGCCCGCACATCCCAGGACGGAGCACCTACGTTGCCGTCCGACACGTGCGCCCGGGTTGGCAGGCGTTCTGTCGCCGGTCGGTGCCCCAGGTGACGATCCGTCAGCGGACACCGTGAAAGCGCGCGTGAAGCGGCCAGCTTGGCGTAGTCAACCGTCCCACGGGTTGACCAGGCTGATGCCGGTGCCGTCGAAGTCGCCGGTGTTGCGGGTGGCCAGCGTTGCCCCCTGAGCCGCACAGATCGCGGCGATCTGCGCATCGGCGGTTGCGATGGGGCGGCCAGCCCTCTCACGGCCGGCGACGATCCCTCCGTACCGACGGGCGGCGGGAGCGTCGAACGCCACGATCACCTCGTCGAAGTCGGCGAACACCCTGGCCGCCGTTGCCGCCAACCGGTCCGTTCGGCGGCCTTCAGGCAGTCGAGCAATGCCGTAGTCGACCTCGGCGAGAGTGACCGCCGTGGTGTGCAACCGTCCCACCGTCTCCGACCACGCCAGTACCTTCCGGTCCGGTTCGTCGCGTTCCATCTCCGATACCACGTTGGTGTCGATGACGATCACGACAGGTCCGGCAGATCGGCGGCGCGGGGCAGGTCCGACCGGGGTGGAATCTGCAGCTCGACACCACCGATCGCGGCGAAGCGCTGTCGGATCACTTGGGCAAGGTTGAGCCGCTCATCTTCCGCCACGGCGACAGCCTCGGTGAGGATTGCCCGGACTTCGGCCTCCATCGACCGTCCGTGGCGGGCTGCCTGCACTTTCAGCCGGGCGGCCACATCATCGTCGAGGTTGCGCACGCTGATCGCCGTCATGGACGACCACCTCCTGACAGCAATGCTAGCAGACCGTGTCCGGCTGCCCATCGTCTATCGAGACAGACGGCCGCCAGCTCCGCAGGGTGCACTCACATCGACCGCCTCCCTCCTGACGCTTCGGTGCTTGCTATCGCGAGCAGATGACTCCAAGGAAGCGTTCCTCGTGGCGGAGTGTCCCGCTCGGCGCTCGGCAGCTCAACACCACCACGGCATCCTGTCGTCCCCGCAGCTCAGCCCGCCATCAGTTCCCCGGCCTAGCTGTTCTGCGGCGCTCGACTCACAGCCCAGCGCAGCCAGAGTTGAAGTCCGCCGCATACTGTACAAGGAGCCCTCGGCGTTGCTGGGAGTGATGATGCCCACCACGGGGGCGTTGAGGCGCCTACCGCCGAGCGAACCCTTGAAGGGGGCATGGCCGAAGGAGAACACTCCGCCGTCGGCGGCCACCAGCCAGTACCCGTCGTGCCCCCCGTAGGAGACGATGCCCACTACCGGGGCGTTGAGACGCCGACCGCCGAGCGAGCGTAGAAATGGGCCAAGCCCTAGAGGTCCCGGCCTCTGTGCCACACACGGTCAAGTGGCCCCTGAGCAGCTACTTTGCCGACACCGCCAGGTCCTGCAGGAGAGTCCCCCCAGCCCTCCGGGGCATAGGGTGTTCTGCTGACTGTCCCGGGCTGGCGGAGGAGACGGGTGCCATCACCTGGCCTTTCTCGTGACCGACGAGGCGGGGGGGGCCGGCTATGCCGAGAGGGAGCCGACGGCTCCGCTCCCCGGGGAGACGAGTCGTGGCCGGGTCGTGCGCTGTCCAGCAAGCCCCAAGGGCACCACAGCACCCTGGTTTGGGCGGCCAGCGCCAGGCCGTTGCTGGCCTGGGAAGTGGGCCGTCGGATCCCGGGTTGGCCCCCAAGCGGTCCCATCGGCACCAGCGGCGTGGTCCAGCCACCCGTCTTCGGCCCGGAGCGGGGAGGGCCGGGGATCGAAGTAGCCGCTCACCAGGGCCAGGTCGCGGGGGTAGAGACTGGCGGCCACCAGGTCGCTGCGACGCCGGTCATCCGAGTGCCTCCCGACGCCGTGTTCGTGCTCCGCAGCACCGACTGGGCCCTCCTGGCGGTGGTGAGTCGCCAGGACGCTGGTCCGAGGACGGCGCCCTGGAAGAAGCCACGGCCCGGGTCTGGAGCGAACGCCACTCCGACCTGGCCGGACTGCGGGCCGGCGTCGAGGCACTGGGTGGTGGTGCGACCTGCTGGGGCTTGGCCGGTGCGCCGGCGTCGGCAGTGGCGGGCGGGGCGGGAGTGGGCACCTCGGCGGGGCGGGGCCGGCCCGTTTCCTAGAACGGCGGGACGAAGGCAGAGGCTCGTGGGGCCCCTTCCCGCCCCGGGCCGGGGCGAGGGTGACTGGCGAGACCGGGCCGATGCCGCTGCCCACCTCCTGGAGCTGAGCTGGCATGTTCAAGACCGCCTGGCCGTGCTCGCCACCGACGACCCCGG
>JBOGGR010000332.1:0-4237 GCA_050744025.1 Acidimicrobiales bacterium | reverse complement strand
GACGTGCACCGACCGGGCGCCCGCCCCGGACCGGGACACGGGGCACCCGGCGGCCGACGCCGCACAGGACCTCGTAGCTGATCGTCCCGAGTGCCCGGGCCCAGTCGTCGGCCGTGACCCGCTCGCCCCCCTGGGCACCCAGCAGCACCACCTCGTCACCGACGGCCACGTCCGGCTCCGGCCCGCAGTCGAGCACGATCTGGTCCATGGTCACGGCCCCTGCCAAGGGCCGGCGCCGGCCACCCACGAGGGCCACCATCCCCCCGTCCAGCAGTCGCCTGGGCACCCCATCCGCATACCCGAGCGGCACGGTCGCCACCCATGCCCGGCCGGGCAGGGGACGGCGGCGGCCGTAGGACGGCCGCTCGCCGGCCTCCAGCTCCCGGACCATGCTCACCCGGGCCCTCAGCGAGAGCACCGGCCGCAGCTCCCCCTCCATCTCGGGGGCGGGGAGGTAGCCGTACACGGCGATGCCGCACCGGACCAGGTCGTAGCGGGCAGCCGGGTGGGCCAGGGCCCCAGCCGAGTTCGCCGCGTGCACGAGAGGCGGGGACATCCCGGCCGCCCGGAGCCGGGCCCGGACTGCCTCGAAGCAGCGGAGCTGGCCGGCAGTGAAGCGGTCCCGGGGCTCGTCGGCCACCGCCAAGTGGGTCCACAACCCTTCCAGCCGCAGGCACCCGGTGGCCTCCACGGCCCGAGCCAGCTCCACCGCCTGGCCGGGGTCGGCCCCGACCCGATGCATGCCGGTGTCCACCTTGAGGTGTACGGCCAGAGGAGACCGCCCCTCGGCGTGGGCGGCCACAGCGGCCGCCGCCACACCCTCGGGGCGGTAAACGGTCAGCGTCAGCCCGGCCCCCACGGCCTCGGCCATGGCCCCGGGGACCGGTTCGGACAGGACCAGCACGGGGGCCTGGATCCCGGCCCGGCGCAGCTCGATGCCCTCCTCGGGCAGGGCCACGGCCAGCCAGGCCGCTCCGGCCTCCAGTGCGGCCCCGGCCACCGTGACCGCACCGTGGCCGTACGCGTCTGCCTTGACCACCGCGCACACCTGGGCCGGTGCGACCAGCCGGCGCAGGATCCCCACGTTGTGGGCGACGGCGTCGAGGTCGATCTCGGCCCACGCAGGCCGCAGGCGGCCCTCAACCACTCCTGCGCCCCTCGCTGCCCGCGCCCGCCCCGGCAGGACGCCAGGATGCCGGGCTCATGTCAGGCGAGGCTCGAGACGGGCTCCACCCGGGGAGATTACCGCCGGCCCCCCGGCGAGGGAGACGTACGCTGGTGCCCGTGAGCGTCTTCGAGAGCCTGGCCCGGGAGCTGGAGGAGGACCCGGCGAAGCGTCACGCCCTGCGGGCCCTGCTCCTCACCGAGGAGCTCCTGGCTCTGCCTACTACCGTTGCGGCCCTGGCGGCCGGCGTCAACGAGCTGACCGCCCGGGTCGACGAGCTGACCGCCCGGGTCGATAAGCTGACCGCCCAGGTAGGCGCGCTGACCGCCCGGGTCGACGAGCTGACCGAGACCATGCGAGGTGCACTCGTCCGCCTCGACCACCTCGAGACCGACGTGTCCGTCCTCAAGACCGACGTGTCCGTCCTCAAGACCGACGTCGGCAGCCTGAAGGGCTCCGACCTCGAACGGCGCTGGCGGCGCAACCTACCGTCCTATCTCGGCCAGCACTTCCGCCGGCTCCGGGTCATCGACCCCCGCGAGCTCCGGGACCTGCTCGACGATGCGGCGGAAGCCGGGCGGATCACTGCAGAGGAGGCGAACGACGCCGCCCTCGCCGACGCTGTGGCCCGAGGCAGGCCCCGTGAGGACGGAGCCGAGGGCGAGGTCTACCTGGTAGTGGAGGTTTCCGTGGCGGTGGACGCCGCCGACCTCGACAGGGCCTCGCGGCGCGCCATCGTCGTGGGGCGAGCCACCGGGGCGTCCGTCCAGGCGGTGGCCGCAGGCCTGCGGACCACCGAGGGCGCCTCGGTCGACGCCGCCTCTCGCCGCGACGTCATGCTCGTGCTGGCCGGTCACGAGGCTGCGTAGCCGCCGGGCGCCACTCACGGCAGGTGGCCGCCGGGGAGAGGCAGCCGCACGTCACGTCGGAGAGGCAGCCGCAACGTCCGAGAGGTAGCGCGGCAACAGCGCGACGAGGTCACCGGCGACCAGCCCCCGTGCCGGCCCCAGGGCCGCGGCTCGCCCGTGGGCGTGGGCACCCAGTGCGCCGGCGACCAAGCCGTCCAGGCCCCGGGCGAGGAAGGCGCCGACGATCCCCGACAGGACGTCGCCGGTCCCGGCCGTCGCCAAGCGGGGCGACCCGGCCACGGCGGCCAGCGTCCTGCCGTCGGGAGAGGCGACGACGGTGGTAGAGCCCTTCAGCACCACCGTGGCCGCGGAACGGTGGGCCAGGGCCCGCGCCGCCTCGAACCGGTCGGGGCCGGGAGCCACCCCCATGAGGCGGGCGTACTCGCCGTCGTGGGGGGTCAGCACCATGGGTGCCCGGCACCCGGCCGCCTCCCTCTTCGCCACCAGGCCTGCCACGTTCTCGGCCGGGCCGAGCACGTTCAGTCCGTCGGCGTCGAGGAGGACCGGGACCGGGGCACGGCACACGAGCCGGCGCACGGCTGCCACCGACGCCTCCGAAGGCCCGAGCCCGGGCCCGACAGCCAGAGCGCGGCACCGCCCCAGCTCCTCCAGCACCGCGTCCTCCCAGCCTTCCGGGGGGAGCCCGCGGGCCACCACCTCGCCGACGGGGAGGTCGGACGGACCGGCGCCGGGGACGCCCAGGCGCACCATGCCGGCCCCGGCCCGCATGGCCGCGCGCGAGCACAGCCATGCCGAGCCCATCATGCCGGGGGACCCGGCCGCCACGTACAGGGCCGACTGCCACTTGTGGGCCTCCCGCGGCCGTCCGGGCAGCAGGGCCATGTCCGCATCCTCGACCACGTGGCTGCGAGCCCGGCTCACGTCGAGGCCGATGTCGACCACCTCGACCCGGCCGGCGCGCTCGGGGCCGGCTCCGACCAGGAGCCCCGGCTTGAGGGCTGCGAAGGTCACGGTGGCGTTGGCCCTCACGGCACCCTCGGCCGCCTCGCCAGAGTCCCCGTGCACCCCCGAGGGGATGTCGACCGCCATCACCTGGGCGCCCGCCGGCACCTCCGGGGCCCGGTAGGCGCCCCGGAATCCGGTGCCGTAGGCGGCGTCCACCACCAGGTCGCAGGCGGGCACCGCCGGCGGCGGGCCGTCCCGGCCGGCGGCGTCGACGACTGCTACCCGCAGGCCCGAGCGCCGGAGCCACGTCGCCGCCACCCGCCCGTCGTCGCCGTTGTGGCCGGGGCCTGCCACGATCACGACCCTGCCGCCGTAGGCCCGGCCCAGCCGCCGGCGGACAGCGCGGGCCAGCGCCGCACCGGCCCGCGTCACCAGGACGTCCACGCCTACCTCGGCCTGGGCCTCGGCGTCGATGGCCCGCATCTCGCCGACGGTGACGACAGGCCTCAACTGCCCCCCGAGCGCTGGGCGATGACCACCGCGGCGGCAACCAGGTCGGTGTGAGTGAGCGACAGGGCCCAGCCCCCCACCCCCTGCTCCCTGGCCAGCTCGGCCGCCCGGCCGGCGACCCGCAGGACCGGCGCGCCCGAGGCGAGCCGGTCGACAGCGAGGTCGTGGAAGCGCACGGCCCCCAGTCCCACCCCGAGGGCCTTGACCGCCGCCTCCTTGGCCGCGAATCGGGCCGCCAGCCTCGGGGCCGGGTCGGTGAAGCGGGCCGCGTACGCGGTCTCGGCCGCCGTGAAGAGGCGACCGGCCAGGCCGGGCCGGCGGCCGAGCAGCCGGCGGAAGCGGGGCACGTCGACCGAGTCGATGCCGACTGCTATTTCTACGAAGTCGCCCACGCGCGGGGCGCCCATGGTCAACACCCGGCCAGCCTACTGTCGAGCCCCTGCTGCAATCGATCGCCGAACAATGGGCTTCGGAAAGGGGGGATGGTAAAGTGGGCTGCAATCGCTAGCATCCGGGTTTGGCGGCCCGGAGCGCAACAGTCGAGGAGAGGGGCCGATGCCCGACACGCCACAGCCCGTCATCGCCGTCCCGGGACGCATGGCCGTCGACTTCGAGGAGCGGGTGGACTTCCGCCGGCTCCACGACTACCGCCTGGGACGAGCCCGGGTCGCGCTCGAGGCCTCCGATCTCGGGGCTCTGCTGTGCTTCGACATGAACAACATCCGATATCTCACCTCGACCCACATAG
>JBOGGR010000331.1:0-2938 GCA_050744025.1 Acidimicrobiales bacterium | reverse complement strand
GGCGGGGCGCCGGGCGGGGCCACGGGCGGGGCGCCGGGCGGGGCCACGGGCGGGGCGCCGGGTGTCGAGGAGCGTCAGTCCCCCAGTCGCTCGAGCCAGCCGAGCAGCACGGCCACGGCCCGGGGGTCGTGACGAAGGCGGTGGCCGGCCCCGGGCAGCACCCTCAGGTCGACCTCCCCGTCGGCGGCGTCAGCCAGGGCCCGAGCGTCGACCAGGGGCACCACGTCGTCGTCGGCGCCGTGGACGATGAGCAGCGGCCGAGGGGGGATCTTCCCCACCAGGGCCAGGGGCCTGAGCTCCGCCAGGTCACGGGACCAGGCCTCGTGGTCGGCCGGGAAGCCGGGGGTGCGTATGACCCCCAAGCTCCGGGCCGCCTCCAGCAGCCCGGAGGGGTCGGCCGCCCAGTCGTCGAAGCCGGCCGGGGCCCCGAGCGAAGCCACCCCCCGCACCCGCTGGTCCTCGCCGGCCACGCAGAGAGCCAGCGCCCCGCCGACGTCGAAGCCGGCCAGCCACACCCCGGCCACCTCGGGAAGGCCCAGCACGTGGTCGGCAGCGGCCCCCAGATCGGCCAGCCAGCCGCCCAGCGAGAAGTCGCCGCCCGAGTGGCCCGTGCCCCGCAGGTTGCAGGTCAGCACCGTCCAGCCGGCCAGCTCGGCCAGGCGGTCGGCCAGCTGGGGATAGGTGTGCCCCGAGCCGACGGTCCCGAGGGGCCCGGAGGGGAACCCATGGCAGATGACGAGAGCCCTGTCCGGCCTGCCGTCCTCCCGACTGGGGCGCGCCAGGTGGCCTCGCAGGATCAGTCCCCCGCTGGAGATGTCTACGTGCATCTCCGCCTCACCTCCCGTGGCTCGCCACCTAGGCCATCGGGATCCCATGTTCCCGTCTGGAGCTGTTCCCAACCTGGGGCGGACCGGCCTGGACCGGGTCCGGCCGGGGCGCGGCCGAGGGGCACCCTGGGGTGCCCCTCGGACCATCGGACTGTTGCTGGAAAGGGAACTCGGTGGACCTCTACGACCTCGGGCGGGACCATCTCCCGATCAGCCCACCAAGCGGTGTCTGGCTGGGATTCACCAGGTGGTCCAGCAGGCCGCTCTAGCGGCCAGCCACCTCCAGGGTCCCGAGACTTTGACCAATCAGCTGGACCACCTCCTTTCTCTGGTGCCCCAACTCTACACACGCCGCCCGGCTGATCGCGTCATTTCCGGCCGGCCAGGAGCCAACCGACCAGGGTGGCCCCGCCGGACACCACGAAGACGGCGAGGAACACCCAGAAGACCCAGACCGCCCACGACAACGGGCCGTAGACGGACACGAGGAGGGCGGCGACGGCGACCACGAAGCCGACGCCCGCCCACCTCAGCGGGGACCCTCCCGACAGCGGCCTCACCGACCGGGCCCAGGACGCCCAGCCCGGCACCGCCGGGTTGCCCGGCCCCGGCCAACCGGCCACCGGGGTCACCGCGTCCGGGTGGGGGAGGTCGGAGCTGACGGAGTACAGCTCGGGCAGCGTGCGGGCGGCATAGACCCGGCCCACCCGCTCGCCGTACTCGTCCAGGTCCAGGCGGCCGGCGGTGCAGTGCTGGCGGAGGATCTCGGCTGCCCGCTCCCGGTCGGCGTCGGACGCCCGCAGCTCGTCCCGGCCCCCCGCAGATCCCGGGCCCCCGGCTGTTCCGGGGTCTCCCACCGCTCCGGCGTCCCGCGCTGCTCCGGCGTCGCCTCCTCCGGCACCTGCTGCGTCCCGCGCTGCTCCGGCGTCGCCTCCTCCGGCACCTGCTGCGCCTCCGGCCTCGCCCATCGTCTCCACTTCTTCCAGTATCCCCCCGCTGGGATCGGCCGTCACACGCGGGTGCCGGCTCCCTTCGCCGAGCGCCGCCCGCGCCAGGCTGCCCGGGGGGTCAGCCGCTCAGAGCCCGATGCGCTGGGCCAGGAGCTCGCGGTGGTAGCTGGGGTCCCCGAGGAGGAGCTGCGAGGACTTCGCCCGCTTGAAGTACAGGTGCGCGTCGTGCTCCCACGTGAAACCGATCCCGCCGTGGATCTGGATGTTCTCGGCTGCAGCATGGAAGTAGGCGTCCGAGCAGTAGGCCTTGGCCAGGCTGGCCATCACCGGCAGCTCGTCGGTGTCCTCGGCCGCCACCCAGCCCGCGTAGTACGCAGCCGACTTCGACGACTCCACCTCGAGCAGCATGTCGGCGCACTTGTGCTTGATGGCCTGGAACGACCCGATGGGCCGGCCGAACTGGATGCGGACCTTGGCGTACTCCACCGACATGTCGAGGCAACGCTGGGCCCCGCCCACCTGCTCGGCGGCCAGGCAGACGGCCACCTGGTCGAGCGTCTTCGACAGGGCCGCCCAGCCGGCGCCCTCCTCGCCCAGTAGCGACGCCGGCACGTTGGAGAACTCCAGCTTGGCCTGCTTGCGGGTCTGGTCCATGGTCGGGAGGGCCGTGCGGGTGAGACCGGCGGCCGAGGCGTCGACGGTGAAGAACGAGATCCCCTCGGTCCCGCCGCTGCCGGCCGACCGGGCCGCCACCACGATCAGGTTGGCGGTGTGCCCGTCGAGCACGAACATCTTGGTGCCGGACAGGGTGTAGCCGCCCGACCCGTCCCCAGACGGCACCGCCTCCATGGTGATGCCCGAGGCGTCCCACTTGCCCGACGGCTCGGTGAAGGCCAGCGTGGCGATCGTCTCGCCCGAGGCGATCCCCGGTAACAGAGCAGCCTTCTGCTCTTCGCTCCCGGCGTTGAGGATGGCGTTGGCGGCCAGGCAGACCGAGGCGAAGTAGGGGGCGCACAGCAGGGAGCGGCCCATTTCCTCCAGGACCACGACCAGCTCCACGAAGGAGTAGCCCTGGCCGCCGTAGGCCTCGGGGATGTGGAGCGACTGCAGGCCCAGCTCGTTGCCCATCTGGGCCCACACCTTGGGGTCGTAACCCTCGGC
>JBOGGR010000330.1:0-4616 GCA_050744025.1 Acidimicrobiales bacterium | reverse complement strand
GCCCGGGGGGGCCGACCGGAGGCTCTCCGGCCCGGACCCGGGCGCCGTGCCGGCCGCCCTGCCCGCCCTCCGCCCCGGGGGGGCCGACCGGAGGCTCCTCCGTCACCCGGTCCTCCGGGCCCGGGCGCGGCGGTCGAGCCAGGCCTGGAGGACCACGGCCGCGGCGGTCTGGTCCACCACGGGGCGCTGGCCCCGGACCGAACGGCCGGCGGCCGCCAGCGCCCGGCTGGCCGTCACGGTCGAGAGACGCTCGTCCTCCGTCTCCACGGCGACGGCGAGGACGGCCCGCAGCTCGCCCACCTCCTCCAGCACGGCCCGCGCCGCCGCTTTGCGCCGGCCGTCCAGCGACAGCGGGAGGCCGACGACGACCACCTCCGCGCCTGTCTCGGCCACGGCCGCGGCGACCGCGGCGTGGTCCTCCCCCCGCTCCCGGCCTCGGCGGATCGTGTGGCGGGGAAGGGCCAGCACGCCCCGGCTGTCGCTGACCGCCACGCCGATCCGGCTGGCCCCGAGGTCCAGGCCGAGCGCCTTCACGCCGGCGGCGGCCCGGGGTCGGCCGGCGGCAGCCCGAGCTCGGCCCGCACAAGCCCGAGCGCCTCGTCGATGCGGCCGGCGTGGCGGCCGCCGGCCACGGCAACCTCCGGGTCCCGGCCGCCGCCGCCGCCCACGGCCCTGGCGGCGTCCGCCAGCAGCTCGGAGGCGACCAGCCCGGAGCCCTTGGCGACGGCCGCCACGAGGGCCACACCCTCCCCGTCGGGCGAGCCGACGAGCACGGCGGCCCGGGCGCCCTGGTCCCGCACGGCCAGGGCCAGGTCGCGGAGCTGGTCCCGGCCCATCCCGTCCCGGCGGCGGACCACCAGGCCGTCCGTCCCGGCCGTCAAGAGGGCCGAGGCCTCGTCCCTGGCCGCCCGGGCCTGGAGGGCCCTGACCTCCTCGGCAGCCGACCGGGCGTGGGCGGCCAGCCGCTCGATGCACTCCGGCACGTCCTCGGCGGTCGGCGCCCGCAGGAGCTCGGCGGCCCGGGCGAGGATCCGCTCGTCGCCCCGGAAGCGGGCCAGCGACGGGGCCCCGGTCAGGGCCTCGATGCGCCGGGTGTTGGCCCCGATCGAGCCCTCCGAGACGATCTTGAACGGCCCGATGGCGCCGAGGGAGGACACGTGTGTCCCCCCGCACAGCTCGACGGACTCCGGGCCGGCCCGGACCACCCGCACCCGGTCCCCGTACTTGTCGCCGAAGAAGGCGATCGCTCCGAGGGAGTCGGCGTCGGCCCGCGACGTCTCGTCGGTCCTGACCGCGTCGTTGGAGAGGACGGCGGCGTTGACGAGGTCCTCGACCTTCGTCACCTCCTCCGGGGTGACCGGGGCGAAATGGCTGAAGTCGAACCGGAGCCTGTCCGGGGCGACCAGGGAGCCCTGCTGCTTGACGTGGCTGCCCAGCACCTCCCGGAGGGCCCAGTGGACCAGGTGGGTGCCGGTGTGGTTGCGGCGGATGGCGGCACGGCGGCCGGCGTCGACCTCGGCCCGGGCCTCCTGGCCCGGGCGCACCTCCCCCTCGACGACCACGGCGTGGTGGCGGATGAGCCCGGGGAGGGCGGCCGTGGTGTCGACCACGGCCGCCCGGCCGGTGGCCGTGATGATCACGCCGGTGTCGCCCACCTGGCCGCCGCCCTCGGCGTAGAAGGGGGTGCGGTCCAGGAACACCTCGACCCGCGGGCCGGCCGGGCCTTCCCCGCCGCCGGCCGAGCCCCGGGCCGGGCCGTCGGCTTCGATCACCCGCAGGACGCGGCCGGTCGCCGCCTCCGCCTCGTAGCCGAGGAAGTGGGTGGCGCCCATCTCCTCCAGCAGCTCCCGGTACGCGGGCAGGTGCTCGCTTCCCGGCCCGCCGCCGAGGCCGGCCTCCCGGGCCCGTGCCCGCTGCCCGGCCATGGCCGACTCGAAGCCGGCCACGTCGACCGCCACGCCGCGCTCGGCGGCAATCTCCTTCGTCAGCTCGATCGGGAAGCCGTAGGTGTCGTGGAGCCGGAAGGCGACCGGTCCGGTGATCGTGCCCTCACCGCGGCCGAGCTCCTCGTCCAGGATCGCCGACCCGGCCCGCAGGGTCTGGCCGAACCGCGCCTCCTCGCGTTCGAGCACGCTCGTGATGAAGTCGGCCTCCCTCGCCAGCTCGGGGTAGGCGGCGCCCATGACCTCGGTCACGGCCAGCGCCAGCGGCGGGGTCACCGCCGCCGTGACGCCGAGCTGGTAGGCCTGGCGCACGGCCCGGCGGATGACGCGGCGCAGCACGTAGCCCCTCCCCTCGTTGGAGGGGAACACCCCGTCGCCGATCAGGAACGTCATCGACCGGGCGTGGTCGGCGAGGATCCGCAGGCTCACGTCCGTCTCCTCGTCGTCCCCGTAGCGCCGGCCCGTGACGGCTGCCGCCCTCGCCACGATGGGGGCCAGCACGTCCGTCTCGAAGATGGAGTCGGTGCCCTGGAGGACGGAGAGGATCCGCTCCAGGCCGGCCCCGGTGTCGATGTTCCTCTTCGGGAGGTCGACCAGGCTGCCGTCGGGCTGCTGGTCGTACTGGGTGAAGACGAGGTTCCAGAGCTCGACGAATCGCTCGCCGCCGCCGATGGCGGGGCCTCCGGGCGGGCCGTACGCGTCACCCTTGTCGTAGTGGATCTCCGAGCACGGCCCGCACGGGCCGGTGTCGCCCATGCGCCAGAAGTTGTCCTCCCCCATGCGCTGGATGCGGGCCGCCGGGAAGCCCACCGACTCGATCCAGATTGCCTCGGCCTCGTCGTCGCTGTCGTGGACCGTCACCCACAGGCGGTCGGGGTCGAGCCCGAGCACGCCGGTGACGAAGCTCCAGGCCCAGGGGATGGCCTCCGCCTTGAAGTAGTCGCCGAAGCTGAAGTTGCCGAGCATCTCGAGGAAGCTGAGGTGGCGGGTGGTCCGGCCCACGTTCTCGATGTCGCTCTGCTTCCCGCTCACCCGCAGGCACTTCTGGACGGATACCAGCCGGGGGTTGGGGGGGATCTCCTCGCCGACGAAGTACGGCTTGAACGGCTGCATCCCGGCGATCGTGAACAGGAGGCCCGGGTCGTGGGAGACCAGGCCCGCCGACGGGACGGCCAGGTGCCCACGCTCGACGAAGAAGCCGGTGTAGGCGGCCCGCAGCCCGTTGGCGTCCATGATGCGCAGAGCCTACCGGCGGGGCGCAGCCCCGGACGGGTCCTGCGGAGCCGGCCGGCCGGCGCCGGTACGGTGGCTCCATGAGGGTGCTCCTCGTGTCCACGTACGAGCTGGGCCACCAGCCGCTCCACGTGGCCTCCCCCGCCGGCGCCCTGCTCGAGGCCGGGCACCAGGTCCGGTGCTGGGACCTGGCCGTGCAGCCCTGGTCGGACGGGGCCGACGCCCTCCTCGGCTGGGCAGACGCCGCCGCCTTCTCCGTCCCCATGCACACCGCCATGCGCCTGGCCGTGCCGGCGGCCCGGGCCCTGCGCCGGCGGCGCCCGGAGCTGCCCGTCTGCCTCTACGGGCTGTACGCCCCGGTCAGCCGGGACCTGACCGTCGGGGCGGTGGCCGGACGGGTCATCGCCGGCGAGTACGAGGCCGCCCTGCTGGCCTGGGTGGACGGCCTGGCGGCCGGCAGGGACGGGGACGCCCCCCACGGCGCCCCGGCCGGCGGCGGCACCCCCGAGGACGCGGCCGGCGGCGGCACCCCGGCGTTCTCGATCGAGCTCGGGCGCCGCCCCTTCTCCCTGCCGGCCCGCCACCTCCTCCCGCCTCTCGACCGCTACGCCCACCTCGAGGCCGGCGGCTCCCACCGCCTCGTCGGATACGTCGAGGCCAGCCACGGCTGCTCGCACCGGTGCCGGCACTGCCCCGTGCCGGTGGTATACGACGGCCGCACCAGGGCCGTCCCCGAGGACGCCCTTCTCGCCGACGTGGCCCAGCTGGTGGCCATGGGGGCCCGCCACCTGACCTTCGGGGACCCCGACTTCCTCAACCGGCCCCTCCACGCCGTGCGGACGGCCCGGGCCGTGCACGCCGCCTTCCCCGGCCTGTCCTTCGACTGCACCGTGAAGGTCGAGCACGTCCTGCGCCACGACGGCGTGTGGGCCGAGCTGGCCGGCCTCGGCTGCCTGTTCGTCGTCTCGGCATTCGAGTCGGTCGACGACGCCACCCTGGCCCGGCTGGACAAGGGCCACACGGTCGCCGACGCCGCCAGGGCCGTGGTGCTGCTCCGCCAGCACGGCATCGAGGTCCGGCCCTCGTTCCTGCCCTTCACCCCGTGGACCACGCTAGGGCACCTCGTGGACCTGGTCGACTTCGTGGCCGTCCACGACCTCGTCCCCAACGTGGACCCGGTGCAGTACGGGATCCGCCTCCTGCTCCCGGAGGGCTCGCTGCTCCTCGACCGGGCCGACCTGGCCCCCCACCTGGGCCACTACGACGCCGAGGCCCTGACCTGGACCTGGCGCCACGCCGACCCCCGGGTGGACGCCCTCCAGTCCGAGCTGGCCGCCCTGGCGGAGGCTGCGGCGGCCACCGGGGAGGCGGTCGAGATCACCCACGAGCAGGTCCGGGACGCGGTCGCCCGCGCCGCCGGGGCGCCCCGCGCCGCCGGGG
>JBOGGR010000329.1:0-10476 GCA_050744025.1 Acidimicrobiales bacterium | reverse complement strand
GCGGGCCATCGGCCTGTAGTGGACCGCGGCGGCCGGGCCGCCAGGGGACCCGCCGGGCCGCGGGGCGCCGGGGACGCCGCCGGATCGGGCGGGAGCAAGGACCCCTCCGGCGGGAGCGGGCACGCGGCCGGCGGGAGCAGCCGCCGGCCGCTGGCCACGGTCCGGGTGCTGCCCGACGTGCCGGCCTTGGGCAAGGCCTTCGACTACGTGGTCCCGGAGGGGTGGGAGGACCGCTTGACGGTGGGGAGCAGGGTGCGGGTCGCCCTGGGCCGGCGCCGGGTGAGGGGCTGGGTGATCGAGGTGGGCCCGGCGCCCCTCGATGGCGTGGCCCTCCGGCCGCTCGCCGGTTGGAGCGGTCGGGGCCCGGCGGCCGAGCTCGTCGACCTGGCCCGATGGGCGGCGTGGAGGTGGGCCGGGCGCCAGGCCCATTTCCTCTCCACCGCCTCCCCGCAGCGGGTGGTGCTGGAGCTCCCGGCCACAGGGGCCGGCACGCGCCAGGTCCCGCTGCCTCCCGCCGACGCAGGTGGCGCCGGCGGTGCCGCCCTGGCCGGCGGTGCCGCGGGTGGCCCCGGCGGTGCCGGGGCCGGTGCTCGGGCGGCCGACCTCCGGGGGCTCGCCGACGACGCCCTGGCGGTGGGGCGGGCAGTGGTACGGCTGGCGCCGGCGGTGGACGCCCTTCCCCTCGTGGAGGCCGTGCTGGGGCGCAGGCTTTCGCCAGGCCGGTCTGTGCTGGTCCTCGTGCCCTCGGCCGGAGGGGCTCGCGCGGCCGCCCGGCGCCTCCAGGAGCATGGCTGGCCCGTGGCGCTCCTGCCGGATGGATGGCCCCTGGCGGCGGCCGGTGGACGGGCGGTGGTCGGTACTCGAGCCGGGGCCTGGGCACCGGCGCCCGGGCTGGCAGCCGTCGTGGTGCTCGACGCCCACGACGAGGCGTGGCAGGGCGAGCAGGCCCCGACGTGGGTGGCCTGGGAGGTGGCAGCCGAGCGGGCCGAGCGGGCGGAGACCCCCTGCCTGCTGGTCTCCCCCTGCCCGACGCTGGATCTGCTCGCTCGGGGCCGGCTGGTGGTCGACTCCCGCTCAGCCGAGCGGGCCGGCTGGCCAGTCGTCGAGGTGGTGGACCGGCGCAGGGACGACCCGAGGGGAGGGCTCTTCTCGGACCGGCTGGTGGCTCTGGTCCGCTCGGCCCGCGCGGAGGCCGGGGGCCAGGTCGTCTGCGTTCTCAACCGCACCGGCCGGGCCCGCCTGCTGGCGTGTGGTACCTGCGGGGAGCTGGCCCGTTGCGAGTGCTGCGGGGGCCCGATGGCCCAGCCGTCCCGGGCCGACCCGGAGGCTGCGCTGGTCTGTCGCCGGTGCGGGGCGGCTCGCCCGGCCCTCTGCGCCTGCTGCGGATCGGAGCGCCTGAAGGTGCTCCGAGCGGGGACGGCCCGGGTCCGGGACGAGCTGGAGGCCCTGGCCGGCCTGCCCGTGGAGGAGGTGAGCGGGCCGGCCGCGCGCCGGGGCGGCACGGGAGAGGTGGCCGGGTCCAGCCGGGACAGGGGACCGCCGGAGGCCGGGGCCGAAGACGGTATGCCGGAGGCCGGGGCCGGGACGCCGGAGGTCGGGGCCGGAGACGCTATGCCGGAGGCCGAGGCCGGGAGGCGGGAGCGCCGAGACGGGAGGCTGGGCCGCGGGGACGGGAAGACGGGCCGCGGGGACGGGAAGCCGGGCTGCGGTGGCAGGACGTCGGCCGGCGCCCCCGTCGTGGTCGGTACGGAGGCCGTGCTGCACCGCCTGGACCGGGCCGCCGCGGTGGCGTTCCTGGACATGGACCAGGAGCTGCTGGCTTCCGGCTTCCGGGCTGGAGAGGCGGCCCTGGCGCTGCTCGCCCGGGCCGCCCGGCTCGTCGGGGGGCGGGGCGGGGGCGGGCGGCTGCTGGTGCAGACCCGGCTCGCCGGCCACGAGGTGCTGGCTGCTGCTGTCCATGCCGACCCCGGACGCCTGTCCGAGCCCGAGGCCGGGCGTCGTGTCGCCCTGCGGCTGCCCCCGGCCTCGGCCCTGGCCCTGGTGTCAGGGGCCGGAGCGGAGGAGCACGTGGCCGCTCTCGGCAGCCTGGCCGGGGCCACGAAGGGGGTTCCGGACCTGGAGATCCGCGGCCCGGACAGGGGCGCCTGGCTGGTGAGGGCTGTCAGCCACCGGGTCCTCTGCGACGCCCTGGCCGCCGTTCCCCGGACACGGGCGCGCCTGCGGGTCGAGGTCGACCCCCGGAGAGCGTGAGGGTGAGCCGGCCCCCGGGCCGGCCTTGGACCCCCGTGACCGAGGGTGGTACCGTCCGAGGTGGATAGACCTATGAGTGAGCGTGGACCGCAACCCCTTGGGTCCGGGGCGGATGGCGGCGAGGGCCCGGCGGGGGCTGTCCTGGTCGTTCTCGGCACCCGGCCGGACGCCATCAAGCTGGCGCCCGTGGTTCGGGCGCTGCTGCGGGCCCCCGATCTCCAGCCGGTGGTCGTGAACACCGGCCAGCACAAGGAGATGCTGGACGGCTTGCTGGACGAGCTGGATGTGGAGGCGGACCACCACCTGGGCGTCATGCGGCCGGCCCAGCCGCTCTCGTCCCTCACGGGGCGTCTCATCCACGAGCTGGGCACGACCGTGAGGCAGGTCCGTCCCGAAGCCGTGGTGGTGCAGGGCGACACCGCCGGCGCCCTGGCCGGAGCCATAGCCGGCTTCTACGAGCACGTCCCGGTGGCCCACGTCGAAGCCGGCCTGCGATCCGGCATCCTCGGGGACCCCTTCCCCGAGGAGGTCAACCGACGCTTCATCGGCCAGCTGGCCCGGTGGCACTTCGCCCCGACGGAGCGGGCAGCGTCCAACCTGCGGGCCGAGGGGGTGGACGACCGGCGGATCGAGATGACCGGGAACACCGTGATCGACAACCTCCTCTGGGCCCTGGGGCGCCCGCGGCACCGGGGTGTCTTCGGTCCGGGCCGGCGGCGCGTGCTGGTCACGCTCCACCGCCGGGAGAACCAGGGCCGGGTCATGGAGGGCCTGGCCAGGGCGCTCGCCCTCCTGGCCGAGCCGGGTGACGTGGAGGTGGTCCTGCCGCTGCACAAGAGCCCCACCGTGAGAGAGGTGCTGGTGCCGGCCCTGGCCGGGCTGCCGGGCGTCCGGCTGGTGGAGCCCTTCGGCTACACGGAGTTCGTTGCGGCCATGGCCGACGCCGAGGTCATCCTCACCGACTCCGGAGGGGTGCAGGAGGAGGCGCCGACCCTGGGCCGGCCCGTGGTGGTCCTGCGCCAGACCACCGAGCGCCACGAGGCGATCGAGGCCGGGTTCGCCCATCTGGCCGGGATAGACCCGGCGCGGATCTGCTCGGTGACCCGTGCCCTCCTAGAGAGCCCTGTCCCCCATGCTGCCGCGGGAGGACGCCCCAACCCCTTCGGCGACGGCAAGGCGGCGGAGCGCATCGTCGGCCGGCTCCGGATCGATCTGGCCGGCACCGCCGACGGGGGCCGAGCCGACGGGGGCCGCCTGGCCGGCCTCGCCGCCCCGGCCGGCCGAGCCGCCGGGGGCTGATGGCTCCTCGGCCCGGACCAGAGGACGAGGCGGCTGCGCGGGACGGCAGCGCCGCCTGCCCGACGCCGCCTGCGGGCTGGCTGGGGGAGGAGCGGGTCAGTGTCGTGATCCCGGCCCTGAACGAAGCCGAGAACCTCCACTGCGTACTGCCCCGGATCCCTCCCTGGGTCCACGAGGTCGTCCTGGTCGACGACCACTGCACAGACGACACGGTCGAGGTCGCCCGGCGCCTCCTCCCGTCGATCACGGTGGTGGCCAACCGGGGCAGGCGTGGCAAGGGCGCCGCCCTGCGCAGGGGCTACGAGGCGGCCACCGGGTCGATCATCGTCCAGATCGACGCCGACGGCTCGGAGGCGCCCGAGGAGATCCCGGCCTTCGTAGGGGCGCTCCTGGCCGGCGCCGACTATGCCAAGGGGACCCGATTCGTGCCGGGTGGGGGCACCTCGGACATGACCAGCCTGCGCCAGTGGGGCAACAGGGCCTTCGTGTGGCTCGTCTGGGCCCTGTTCGGGACCCGTTTCACCGACCTCTGCTATGGCTACAACGCCTTCTGGGCCCGGATCCTGCCCGACCTCGCACTCGACGCCGACGGCTTCGAGATCGAGGCCATGCTCAACATCCGGGTGCTGAAGCAGGGTCTGCGGATCAGGGAGGTGCCCAGCTTCGAGGCCGAGCGGGTGAACGGCAGCGGACGGCTCTCGACCTTCCCTGACGGCTGGCGGGTCCTCTCGACGATCCTGGCCGAGCGGGGGTCCGTGCGCCCGCCCGGCCGGAAGGGAGTGCCCTGGACATGATGGCTGGTGACCCCTCCCGAGAGGCTCTGTCCCCCGACGATCTCGGGGCCCTCGCCGGCGACCTCCGGCGCTGGCTGGTGAGGCGGCCCCAGAGCCCGGCCGGAGCCTTCTACGCCTGGCGTGACGCACTGACCGGGGAGCCGGCCTTCGAGTACCCTGAGGTCACCGGCTATGCCCTGACCCACCTGGCCGGCCAGAGGCCGCCGCTCGAGGTGGAGGTCGAGGCGGGGCGCCAGGCTGGTGGTTGGCTGGTACGCCGGGTCTCGGCCGGAGACCTATCGGCCCACTCCGGGCCTGCAGGTGGGGCGGTCTACAACTTCGATCTGGCGATGGTCGCTTCCGGCCTCCTGTCCTTCGGCTCCCTGGTCGCGGACGAGGCGATGGTGACCACGGGCCTCGGGCTGGCGGAGGAGCTGCGCGACCAGATCGAGGCCGACCCTCGGCTCCCTGCCGTTCGCCGGCATCGGTCAGCGGGCTCGGCTGCCTTCCCCCCGGTCCGCAGGAGCTGGTCCAGCCAAGGCGGGGCCCACCTGCTCAAGGTGGTGCAGTGCCTCGTGCGAGCCGATGCGCTGGGTGCGGACGGCTGCGGCGAGGCAGCGGCCAGCCTGGTCAGGACCCGCGGGAACCTGCAGCGGGAGGACGGGAGCTTCGTGACCCACGAACAGGACGGGGTGGTCCTCCACCCGCATCTCTACGCGGTGGAAGGCTTGTGGATGCACGGGGTGGCCACCGGCGACGGCATCGCTCTCGGCCGGGCCAGGGCCGCCACCGAGTGGGCCTGGCGCCAGCAGCTGCCGTCCGGCGGCTTCCCGAGGTGGACGCCTTCCGCCCCGGGCCACGGCGACGATGTCCTCGTCGAGCAGACCGACGTGACGTCCCAGGTCGTGCGAGCCGCCCTCCTCGTGGGGGAGCGACCGGCTGGCTTCGAGGCGGCGCTGGCTCGGCTGGCCGGGATCGCCCTCCAGGACGGCGAGGACGGCTCGGCCCTGCCCTACCAGCCCTCGTCCGGCCGCCCCCACATGAACACCGCCGCCACCTTGTTCGGGGCGCAGGCCCTGGCCATGGCCGTCACCTCCTCGCCCGCCGTCTCTTGGAGCGACCTCGTTTGAGACGGGTGTGCGTCGTCGGGTCGGGAACGCGATTCCTCAGCGGCATCAGCTACTACACCCATCGGTTGGCCCTGGCCCTGGCCGGCAGGAACGACGTCTCGGTGATCCTCATGCGCCGCCTCCTGCCGGCCCGCCTCTACCCGGGGTGGAGGCGCGTGGGGCAGCCGCTGGCCGCCTTGCGCTACCCGCCTGGGGTGCGCACCTTCGACGGCGTCGACTGGTACTGGCTCCCCAGCGCCGCCCGGGCCGTCTCCTTCCTGCGCCGGGCGGCCCCCGAGGTCGTGGTGCTCGAGTGGTGGACGGGGGCCGTCCTGCACTCCTTCCTCCTCCTCGCCCTGGCCGCCCGGAGGATGGGAGCCCGGGTGGTGGTGGAGTTCCACGAGGTCCAGGACCCGGGAGAGACTCGCGTCCCACTGGCTGCCGCCTACGTCGACCTGCTGCTCCCCAGGCTGCTCCGCCTGGCCGACGGCGCCGTGGTCCACTCGGAGTGGGACAGGGAGGCGCTCGGCGGCCGCTACGACCTGGGGCGCCTCCCCGTCGCCCTCGTGCCTCACGGACCGTACGACGGCTACGGCCCCCCCGGCCGGGAGGGCGGGGAGCCGGGCGACGACGGGGTCTGCCGCCTCCTCTACTTCGGGGTCATCCGGCCGTTCAAGGGGGTCGAGGACCTGGTCCGGGCTTTCGACTCGATCCCCGAGGACGAGATCGGCCGCTACCACCTGACAGTCGTGGGTGAGACCTGGGAGGGCTGGCGGCTCCCGGGTCAGCTCATCGCCGCCAGCCCCCACCGCGACAGGATCACCTTCATAAACCGCTACGTCGCCGACGACGAGGTGGCTGAGCTCCTGGCCCGCGCCGACGCGATCGTCCTCCCCTACCACCGTTCGTCGGCCAGCGGGCCCCTGCACCTGGCCATGGGCCAGGGGCTCCCGGTCGTGGTGAGCAGGGTCGGAGGGCTGGTGGAGGCGGCCAGGGACTACGGGGGCACCGTCTTCGTCCCTCCCCGGGATCCGGGGTCCATCAGGGCGGCGCTGGCCCAGGTGGCGCAGATGAAGGGCCGGCGCTTCCCCGACCCGCATTCCTGGCAGCAGACCGCTGACGGCTTCGCCGCCCTGTTCGAGGAGGTGCTCGGCGACTCGCCTGTCCCGGCCCGGGTCTCCTCCGGCGGGGACCGGTGAGGGGGGGCAGGGGGCCGGACCGGGCCCCTCCGGGGCCTGTGCTCGTCGCGGAGGTCGAGGTCAGCCGGCCCCTCCCGGCCATGGCCGCCGTCCGGCCCGGCGGCCCCCCCTACGAGCGGGCCCTGGTCCTCGTCCGGCTGCACCACCAGCCCGTCGGGCTGGTCCACCTGGCCCTGGACAGGGCCGAGCTGGCTCCCGGGGCGCTGGCCGCCGCCGTCTGGGAGGCCGCGGCCGGCGCCATCGCCAGCCACCTCGACCAGGACGGGTCGAGGGCCCCGGACCGGTTGGAGGCAGGCGGGCTGCCGGTTACCGGCGCCCCGGCCTGCCGGGCCAGGCGCTCCACCTTCCTGTCCGACCCACCCTCGCTCACGGTCGTCATCCCCACTCGTGACCGGCCGGCCAGCCTCGCCCGGTGCCTGGACTCGGTCCTCGCCTGCACGTACCCGGCCAGCCGGTTCGAGGTGGTCGTGGTCGACAACGTCCCCACCACCGACGAGACCCGCCTCAGGGTGGAGGGCTACCGGCCCACCGGCCGGGTCCGCTACGCCCGGGAGGACCGGCCGGGCAGCGCCAGCGCCCGCAACCGGGGCCTGGAGCTGGTCGAGACCGACCTCGTGGCCTTCACCGACGACGACGCCATCGTGGACACCGACTGGCTGGTCGCCCTGGCCCAGGGGTTCGAGGCGGCGGACGACGTCTCCGCCGTCACCGGCCTGCTGCTCCCGAGGGAGATGGAGACTCCCGCCCAGGTCTGGTTCGAGCAGTACGGGGGGTTCAGCCGAGGGTTCGCCCGCCAGGTGTACGACCTCGAGCACCGTCCGGCCGGCAGCCCCCTCTACCCCTACAGCGCCGGGGTGTTCGGCACAGGGAACAACATGGCGTTCCGCCAGGCCGCCCTGGCCGCTATCGGCGGCTTCGACCCCGCACTGGGCAACGGGACGCCGGCCCTCGGCGGCGTGGACAGCGAGGTGCTGCTGCGGACCATCCTCTCCGGGCGCCGGATCGTCTACGAGCCCACCGCCCTCGCCTTCCACGTCCACCGGGCCGACTACGCCGGCCTGCGCCGGCAGGTGTACAGCTACGGGGTGGGGCTCTCCGCCTACCTGCTCAAGACGTTGATGGCCAACCCCGGCCTGCTCGGCGACTTCTGCCGCAAGGTTCCCTCTGGCCTCCGCTTCGCCCTGAGTCCCCGGTCCCCGAAGAACGCCAACAAGCGGGGCGACTACCCGCCCCAGCTCACATGGGTGGAGCTGGCCGGGATGCTCTACGGGCCCCTGGCCTACGCCCGGAGCCGGCGCCGGTTCGGCCCGCACCCCGTCCCGCCGGACCACCGGGCCGAGGACCGGTTCCTCGCTGCCAGTGGCCCTTAGCGCGGAGAGCAGGGAGGGCGCGGCGTGGGGCTGGCTCCCGGCGCTGGCCGTCGTGGTCGCCGCCGGCCTGCTCATGGTGGCTGTGGCCGACACGGGGGGGAGGAGCTCCGCCGGATGGGCCCTTGCGCTGTTCTGGGCCGGGCTGGTGGTGATCTTCGCCCCGGTAGCGGCCCGCCTGGCCTCGGCCCAGGCCTCCACCGCCGAGCGGATCGGCCTGGTGGTGGTGCTCGGGGTGGGTCTCTACCTGGTGAAGGTGCTCCACGAGCCGGCCGGCTTCACCTTCCACGACGAGCTGGGCTTCTGGCGCAGCACGGACTCCATCCTGCGCACCGGGCACCTGTACCACCCGAACCCGATCGTCGGCTCCTACCCGTTCTACCCGGGCCTCCAGATCGTGACCGACGCTCTCTCCAAGGTGAGCGGGATGTCGATCTTCCAGGCCGGCACGGTGATCGTCGGGGCCGCCCGGCTGGTCCTCTCACTGGCCCTATTTTTCCTATTCGACCAGGCAGTCGACTCGCCCCGTCTGGGGGGCCTGGCGGCCATGCTCTACATGACCAACCCGAACTTCGTGTTCTTCGACGCCGCGTTCGCATACGAGTCCGTCGCCATCCCGCTGGCTGCCGTCGCCCTGGTGGTGATCGCCCGCCACGTGCGGGGCGGCCGGGAGGGGCGTGGCTTCCTCGGCCCACTCGTCGTGCTCCTCGTTTTCGCCGTCGTCACCTTTCACCACATGACCTCCTTCGCCCTGGCCGGGTTCCTCGTGCTGTGGACGGCTGGAGCTGCGCTCCTGGTCGGGCGGGGCCGCCTCCGGGTGGTGACGAGGCTTACCTGGGTGGCGGCGGTGGCGGTGGCCGCCGTGCTGGCTTGGCTCTTCCTCGTCGCGGGCCGGGCGCTGGCGGAGGAGCTGCTCCCGGTGGCCAACGGGATCATCGCCGCCGCCGGCCACCTGCTCAGCACCCACTCCACCCACAAGCGGCTGTTCCACAGCACCAGCGGGCAGGCCGACGCTCTCTGGGCGCAGGCGGCCGGCTTCGCATCCGTCGGTCTCGTCCTCCTCGCCATCCCGGTCGGGATCTGGCGGACGTGGCTCGCCCCGCGCCGGCGTCCGCTGGCGGTGATCCTCGGTCTGGTCGGTCTCGTCTACGTGGCAACGCTGGCCCTGCGCCTGACCTCGGCTGGCACGGAGACGTCGAACCGGGCCTCGGAGTTCGTCTTCTTCGGCCTCGCCCTCGTCGTCGCCCTCGCCCTCGTGGGCGTGGGGGTGGGGGCGGTCCACGCCGGCCGGGCTGCGCACGCGGCCGGGCCTGCCGGCGCCGGCGGGACGGTCCGCTCGGCCGGGGTGGCTGCTCACCCCGCCGGGGCTGCCCGCGCCGGGGCGGCGGCACCGTGGGCCCGGGGGTCTCGGGCCTGGCCCGGCTTGCTAGCGGTCGGTGCACTCTCCACGGTCCTCCTCCTCGGGGGGGTCACCATCGGCTGGCCGCCCTACGAGCGGGTCCCCGGGCCGTACCTGCCGGCTGCTGCGTCGCGCTCGGTGGGACCGGAGGGGGTGGCCGACGCCTGGTGGGCCCGGCGCCACCTGGGCACCGGGCATTTCGTGGCCGCCGACGAGACCCAGGCTCTCCTCTGGGCCTCGTACGGCGGCGAGAACCCCCAGACGGGAAAGATCGACGGGCTGCCCGTCGCCGATCTCTTCTTCTCGACCAGCTGGAGCCCCGACGACCGCCGCATCATCGAGGGGGACAAGATCCGTTACGTGGTGGTAGACAGCCGGTTGAGCCGGGCCACGCCGCTGGCCGGGGACTACTTCGGCCCGAGCGAGCCCGGGGCCGGGCACCACCGGAGCCCGATCCCGGCCCTCGCCCTGGCCAAGTTCGACCGTGCGCCGCGCCTCTCGCGCCTCCTCGACAGCGGCGCGATCGTGGTCTACGGGACGCCGTTGGCGAGAGGGGGCGCAAGGTACGGGCGGGAGGCGCCGGCGGCTGGCGGGGGGGCGCCGGTGACTGGCGGGGAGGCGCCGGTGGCTGGCGGGGGGCGCCGGTGACTGGCGGGGAGGCGCCGGCGAGGCTCAGCAGGCACGCCGGCGGTGCGTCCCGGCTCCGGGGCAGGTACGACCTCGTCGCGGTGGTGGGTCTCGCCGCCCTCGGGGCTGGCGTGGCCCTGGCCCAGGTGCAGCCGACTGCGCTGCGGGCGGTGCTCAGCGCCCCCCTCGTTCTCCTGCTCCCGGGCTGGGCCCTGACCCGGGCGGCTGCTCCCCCGGGGAGGTTCCCGGGCGAGCAGATGCTCCTGGTCAGCGTCGGCTCGAGCCTGGCGGCCACGGTCGTCCTCGGCCTGCTCCTGGACCTGCTGTCGGGTGGCCTGCAGCTGGAGCCCTGGGTGGGGACCCTGGCCGGGCTCACCGTGGCCGGCGTCGCCTCGGCCTGGTGGAGGTGGCGACCCGACCCCGGCCCCGGCCCCCACCCCCGCCCCCCCGGGG
>JBOGGR010000328.1:0-4154 GCA_050744025.1 Acidimicrobiales bacterium | reverse complement strand
GCCGCCTCGCGCAGCACCAGGGCCGCCGCCTCGCGCAGCACCAGGGCCGCCGCCTCGGGCTCGGCCAAGGCCGCCGGCTCGCGCACGGCCAAGGCCGGCGGCCGGGGGAGGAGGTGACGGCGTGCCCATCGACCCCCTCCTGATCAGCCGGCCCGTCCTCGGGCTGGTGGCCCTCGGCTGCGCGGTGGCCGCCATCGTGTGGGGGCGGTCCAGCCGCCGCCTGCGCCGGGCGTGCCGGCGCCTCGAGCGGGACGTGACCGAGCACGGCGGGGGCGAGGAGGCCCTGGCCGTGGCCCGCTCGGCCTACACCAAGGAGGTCCACACCACCCTCCTCTACATCCTGCTGGTGGCCATCTCGGCCACGGCCGCGGGGTCGGGGCGGTCGCTGTTCGCCCTGCCGTTCCTCCTCGTCCTCGTCCCGGTCATCGTCTCCCTGCGCTACGCCCGCCGATTCGTCAACGCCGCCAGGCTGGCCGAGAGCCGGGCCCTGCTCGAGCGCCGGGCCGAGGAGGTTCTGGCCCAGGAGGAGCTGGCCCCCATGCGCTGGTCGGCCCGCCTGGCGCCGGGCGAGCTGCCCCTCATGGAGGGCTTCGAGGTCGGCCAGTCCTACCTGCCCGGAGCCGGCGCCATGGCCGGCGACTTCTACGACGTCGCCCCGATCGTGGCCACGCGCTGGGCGGCCGTCATCGGCGACGTCACGGGCCACGGCATCGAGCCGTCGATCACCGCCTTCCAGGTCAAGTACCTGCTCCGGCTCCTGCTGCGCCAGTACCGCGACCCGGCGCAGGCCATGGAGGAGCTCAACCTGGTGCTCTCGGTGGAGGAGCAGGGCGAGGAGCTGGTGTCGCTCTGCGCTGTCGTCTTCGACCAGGTGGCCGGCACCCTGCGCTACACATCGGCCGGCCACCCGCCGGCCTGGCTGTGGCACGACGGGGAGGTGCGCCCCCTGCGGGCGACCGGCCCCCTCATCGCCCTCGACCCGAAGGGCACGTTCATCAGCCGGGAGGTGCCCCTCGACCCCGGCGACGTGCTGCTGCTCTACACCGACGGGCTGGCCGAGGCCCGGGCAGGGGACCAGCTCTTCGGGGAGGAGCGGGTGGCGGGCATCCTGCGCCGGGACCCTGGCGCCGACCTGACCACGCTGTGCAAGACCCTGCTGGAGGCGGCCCAGGACTTCTCCGCCGAACCGCTCACCGACGACGTGGCCATCCTGGCCGTGCGCCGGACGTGAGCGACAAGGGCCTGGCCGGCGCCGCAGAGGCCGCGCTCGCCGGCAACCGCCCGTCGAGGAAGGCCGCCGACAAGCTGGCCCGCCAGCACAAGCTGTTCGTTCGGGACCGCCTCGCCCTGCTGCTCGACGACGGGTCGTTCCTGGAGGACGGCCTGCTCGCCAACGCCCTCTCCGGCGACCTGCCGGCCGACGGGGTGGTGACCGGCCGGGGCACGGTGGAGGGCCGGCCCGTGTGCGTGATGGCGAACGACCCCACGGTGAAGGCCGGCTCCTGGGGGGCCCGCACCGTCGAGAAGATCGTGCGCCTGACCGAGTACGCGCTCGTCCACGAGCTCCCGGTGTTCTGGCTCGTCGACTCGGCCGGGGCCCGCATCACCGACCAGGTCCAGCTCTTCCCGGGCCGGCGGGGCGCCGGCCGCATCTTCTACAACCAGGTCCGCCTGTCGGGCAAGGTGCCCCAGATCTGCTGCCTCTTCGGGCCGTCGGCGGCCGGCGGGGCGTACATCCCGGCGTTCTGCGACGTCGTGTTCATGGTCGAGGCCAACGCCTCCATGTACCTGGGCTCCCCCCGGATGGCGGAGATGGTGATAGGGGAGCGGACCACGCTCTCGGAGATGGGCGGGGCGCGGATGCACGCCACCGTCTCGGGCTGCGGGGACAACCTGGTCGGTGACGACCAGGCTGCCATCGAGGCCGCCCGCCGGTACTTCTCATACCTGCCGGGGTCGTGGCGCGACTCCCCGCCGCTGGCCGCCCCCCGCCCCCCGGCAACGGCCCTCACTGCCGACACCGTGCCGGCGTCGGAGCGGGCCGGCTACGACATGCACACGGTCATCGACGGCCTGGTGGACGGGGCCAGCTTCTTCGAGATAAAGCCCGAGTTCGCCGACGAGGTGATCGTGGGCTGGGCCCGCCTCGACGGCCACCCCGTGGGCATCGTCGCCAACAACCCGGCTCGCAAGGGCGGGGTCCTGTTCGTCGACTCGGCCGACAAGGCGGCCCGCTTCATCTGGTGCGCCGACGCCTTCAACGTGCCCCTCGTGTTCCTGGCCGACGTGCCCGGCTTCATGGTCGGCACCGCCGTGGAGCGGGCGGGGATAATCCGCCACGGCGCCAAGATGATCACGGCCGTCTCCGAGGCGACCGTGGCCAAGGTGTCGGTGATCGTCCGCAAGGCCTATGGCGCCGGCCTCTACGCCATGGCCGGCCCCGCCTTCGAGCCCGACGCATGCATCGCCCTCCCGTCGGCGAAGATCGCAGTGATGGGCCCGGAGGCCGCCGTCAACGCCGTGTACGCGAACAAGATCGCCGCCATCGACGACGAGGCCGACCGGGAGGCGTTCGTGGCGGAGCGCCGGGCCGAGTACGAGGCCGACGTGGACCTGCTCCGCCTCGCCTCCGACCTCGTGATCGACGCCGTCGTCCCGCCGGAGGACCTGCGCGACGAGGTCGTGGGCCGCCTCGCGCTGGCCACGGCGCGGGGCCGGCACTTCTCCGACCGCCACCACGGGGTGCCGCCGGTATGAGGGGGGGCGCGGCTCGCGGGGGTGGGCGCGGGACGTCTCTCCCCACCCGTTGCCATTTCTCAGAAATAGCCTCCGGAGCGCCGGAGTGAGCCGCCCACCCACGGTCCGCGTGCGGGAGGTGGGCCCCCGCGACGGCCTCCAGGTCGAGGCGCCGGCCACCGTCGAGGCCAGGGTGGCGCTCGTCGAGGCGCTCGTGGCGGCGGGCGTGGCCGACATCGAGGCGGCGGCGTTCGTCTCGCCCCGGGCGGTGCCGGCCATGGAGGGGGCGGCGCAGGTGCTGGCCGCCGTCGCCCGGGCGCCGGGCGTGCGCTACTGGGCGCTCGTGCCCAACCGGCGGGGGGCCGAGCTGGCCCTCCTGGCCGGCGTGGACGGGCTTTCGGTGACCGTCGCCGCCTCTCCCGGCTACAGCCAGCGCAACGTCGGGATGACCGTCGAGCGCTCGGTCGAGGAGGCGGGGGCGGTGTGCAGGCTGGCCGGCGGGACGGTGCCGGTGGACGTGGTCGTGTCGTGCGCCTTCGGGTCGCCGTACGAGGGGGACCTGGCGCCGGCCGCGGTGGGCGAGCTCGGCCGGCGGCTGCTGGACGGCGGCGCCACCTCGCTCACCTACGCCGACACGACGGGCATGGGCACGCCCCGGCGGGTGGCCGAGCTGCTGGAGGTGACCGGGGTGGACGTCGGCCTGCACCTGCACGAGACCCGGGGGACGGGGCTCGTGAACGCGTACGCGGCGTGGGAGGCGGGGGTGGGCCGCTTCGACACCTCGGTCGGAGGCCTGGGCGGCTCGCCCTTCGCCAGCGGGGCCGCCGGCAACCTGGCCACCGAGGGCCTGGTGCACCTGCTCGACGACCTCGGGGTGTCCACCGGCATAGACCTGGACAGGCTGTTGGGGGCGGCGGCCGTGGCCGCATCGGTCGTCGGCCACGGCCTGGCGAGCCCGGTGGCGGCCGCCGGGCCCCGGCTCCGGCCGGCGGACGGGGGGGACGATGCCCTGGTGTGAGGACTGCAGCCAGTTCCACGACCGGGACGCGATCGGCCGTGGCGGCCAGTGCCCGGGCTGCGGCCGGGTCATCGTCAAGCCCGTCCGCATCCCCTGGCACTTCAAGATCCTCATCCTCGCCACGATCGGCTACCTGGCCTACCGCCTGTACCAGGGCATCATGCTCCTCGTCCACGTCCTGTAGCCGCCGGCCGGCCGAGGCCCGACGGCCCCGGCCCGCCCCGTCGTCTACGATGCCGCCCACGGGCTGTGGCGCAGCTTGGTTAGCGCGCTTGACTGGGGGTCAAGAGGTCCCGGGTTCAAATCCCGGCAGCCCGACCAACCCCAACAACTTCGGGCGCCTCATGGACGGCCTCATCGAGAAGGCCGGCGTCCCCCGGATCACCCCCAGGGGATGCGC